>NZ_JBHSRF010000012.1:0-159701 GCF_042658925.1 Sphaerisporangium aureirubrum | reverse complement strand
GGGGGGGGGGGGGGGGGGGTGGGGGGGGGGGGGGGGGGGGGGGGGGGTGGGGGGTGTCCCCCGCATTCACGGGACTTGCGGCTTTCGCGCGGAGCGCGCCCTCCGGTGAGGACCGATTCACCGACGCCGCGCACAGCCGGGGTTGTGTGGGGGTCAGTTGGACGGATCACTGGGTTGGTTGGGGGGATGTTAGCTAAATGTCTAGAGGGGTTTGGCTTGGGGGGTGGTGGGGGGCAGCATTTCGGGCGTGAGTGAAATGAATCTCTTGGATGGGCGCGAGTTCGTCATGGTCAGTTCTACGGCCAGCGTGGTGGATCCGGCGGGGCCTACGCGGTTCGTCTATGAGGAGGCGGACGGGGTGGTGTGGGGGCGGTATGACGGGGACACGGTGGCGCATGGGCGGTTCGTGGGGACTCGGGAGGGGGACTTGGTCGAGATCTCTTACGTGCATGTGCTGAAGAGTGGGGGGCGGGCAGGGGGGAGGAGCAGCTCGCGGGTGGAGCCACTGACGGATGGGCGGCTGCGGCTGGTGGAGGAGTTCCGGTTCGACGGGGACGACACGCCGCAGGTCAGTGTGTGTGAGGAAGTGCGGTGAAGGGTTAGGGCTCGCCGCGCATCTCGGCGCGGCCTTCGGCGGCGCCGACGAAGCGCATCTTGCCCAGGGGGACGCCGGAGTCGGGGGTGGTGGGCTCGGCGGAGGGGCGGCGGGACTGCTGGCGGGGGGTGCGGTCGGAGGGGAGGACGTAGGGGCGTTTGAGGACTTCGTCCAGGATGAAGACGGTTTCGGTGGCCTTGACGGCGGGGATGCCGGCCAGGCGTTCGGTGACCAGGGCGTGCACGCCGGCCACGTCCGCCATGCGGATCTGGATCATGGCGTCGTGCTGGCCGGTGGTGATGGCGCAGTACTCGACCTCGGGCATCTGGGCGAGCTGCGCGCGGAACTGCTTCCACATCTGCTGGCGGACGGTGACGAACACCAGGGCGGTGATGCCGAGTCCGGCGCGCACGTGGTCGACCTCGGCGGTGAAGCGCTTGATCACGCCGTCGGCGCGCAGGGCCTCGAACCTCGTGTAGGCGCTCGCCCGCGAGATGCCGACCCGTTCGGCCAGGGCGGCGACCGAGATCCGGCCGTTCTCCCGCAGCACCTGCAGGATCTTCATGTGGATGGCGTCGAGCTGCAGCCCGATGCCGATACGTCCAACCAGCCCGCCTCCACGTGATGACCCGCCTGACATTTCGGTCATACCTGATTCCTATCCGCTAGATCCGTCTCGGCTTCCCGCCGCGAACCGGACGTTTCCACCCACAATCCTCGACGACACGCCAACAATCGTCCAGACAGCTTCAATTCCGGAGGACCCAGAATGGCGACCCGTTCGCGGCGCCGCACGGCGTGGCAGGGGAGGGCGGCTCTGCTGCCGGTCCTGCTCGCCGGCGCGCTATCTCTCGCCGCCTGCGGCGGCGGCACGTCCACCACTCCGTCGCAGGGCGGGCAGAGCGGCCCGGCCGCCAAGACCCTGGTCGTCGACGCCTCCTTCACGCTCAAGACCGCCGACCCCGGCCGCAACTACGAGCCCACCGGCCTGATCATCGGCAAGGCGCTCTACGACACGCTGCTGACCTTCGAGGGCTCCGACGTGACCAAGCCGGTCCCGTCCCTCGCCGAGTCCTACGAGCAGTCCGAGGACGGCAAGACCCTCACGCTGAAGCTCCGGCAGGGGGCGACCTTCTCCGACGGCTCCCCGGTCACCGCCGACGACGTGGTGTTCTCGCTGAACCGCGTGCGCGACATGAAGGGCAACCCGTCGTTCCTGCTGGACGGTGTGGAGGTGGCCAAGACCGACGAGTCGACGGTCACGCTCACCTCGAAGATCGCCAACCCGGCGCTGCCGTTCATCCTGCCCAACCCGGCCCTCGGCATCGTCAACTCCAAGGTCGTCAAGCAGAACGGCGGCACCGAGGACGAGTCCGACAAGGCGGAGAACTTCCTCAACGGCACCTCGGCGGGCTCCGGCCCGTACCAGCTGGAGTCGTTCAACGCGCAGTCGCAGGTCGTGCTGACCGCCAACCCCAAGTACTGGGGCCCGAAGAAGCCGACCTACACCAAGGTCGTGCTGCGCAACGTCGAGTCCGCCACCCAGAAGCTGAACGTGCAGCGCGGCGACAGCCAGGTGGCGCTGGACCTGTCCGGCGACCAGATCAAGACGGTCGGCGCCGACTACACGACGGTCAAGACGGCCTCCGCCAACGTCGTCTTCCTGCTCGCCAACCGGGACCCGGCGGTGAGCAAGGTCACCGACAACCCCAAGGTCGTCGAGGCGATCCGCAAGGGCGTCGACTACCAGGGGCTGCTGGAGCTGGCCGGTGAGGGCTCGGTGCAGGCGCCCGGCGTCATCCCGACCATGCTGCTCGGCGCGCTGCCCGCCGACCAGGCCGTCCAGCGGGACGTCGAGGGCGCGAAGGCCGCGCTGGCCGCGTCCGGGGTGAGCAACCCCACCGTCAAGCTGGAGTACCCGAGCGACCTGACCCTGCAGGGCCTGTCGTTCCAGCCGTTCGCCGAGCGCATCCAGGCCAACCTCAAGGAGGTCGGGATCACCGTCGAGCTGACGCCCGCCCCGGTGGCCACCGCACTGGACAACTACCGCAACGGCAAGGAGGAGCTCGGCCTCTGGTACTGGGGCCCGGACTACCCGGACCCGACCGACTACCTGGTGTTCCTGCCCGGCAAGACGGTCGGCCTGCGTGCCGGCTGGAAGGCGGGCGCCGACAAGGAGCTCGAGGCGCTCGGCGACAAGGCCGCCACCACCATCGGTGACGACGCCCGCAAGCCGCTGTACGCCGACATCCAGGCCCGCCTGAACGCCGACAGCCCGTTCATCCCGCTGATCCAGCCGAGCCAGAACATCGTGACCGCCCCGTCGGTCACCGGGCTCCAGTTCCACCCCGTGTGGACGGTCGATGTCGCCGCCCTCGGCGCCAAGTGACCCCACCCCTGGCGGCCCGGCCAAGCGCCGGGCCGCCGGTGGGCGGCACCCGCTGGCCCGGTTCCTGGTACGCAGGATCGTCGCGGCCCTGCTGCTCTGCGTCGGGATCACCCTCGTCACCTTCGTCCTGACCAACCTGGTCCCCGGCGACCCGGTGACCGCCAACCTCGGCCAGCGCGCGATGTCCGACCCGGCGATCGTGGCGCAGTTCCGCGCCGAGCACGGCCTGGACAAGCCGCTGCCCGCGCAGTACCTCACCTACCTCGGGAACCTGCTCCAGGGCGACCTCGGGATGAGCCAGCAGAGCCACCGCCCGGTGCTGACCGACCTCGCGGAGTTCGTGCCCTCCACCATCGAGCTGGCGGGCGCGGCGATCGTGGTGTCACTGATCGCCGGAGTGGCGTTCGGCGTGATCGCGGCGCTGCGCCGCGACCGGCTGTCGGACCACCTGCTGCGGCTGGCGAGCCTGGTCGGCATCTCGGTGCCGACGTTCTGGCTGGCGCTGCTGGCGTTCTACCTGTTCTTCTTCCGGCTCCAGATCGCCCCGGGCAGCGGGCGCATCGCCCCCGACATGAGCGCGCCGCCGCAGGTGACCGGCCTGTTCACCGTGGACGCCGCGCTGGCGGGCCAGTGGGACGTGTTCGCCTCGGCGGTGGGGCACCTGATGACCCCGGCGCTGGTGCTGGCCGCGTACACCATCGGCCTGCTCACCCGCTTCACCCGTTCGGCGGTGCTGGAGGTGCTCGGGCAGGACCACGTGCGGGCGGCGCGGGCCAAGGGCCTGCCGGGCCGGACGGTCCTGTCGCGGTACGTGCTGCGGTCGGCGCTGGTGCCGATCATCACGGTGGCGGGCCTGGCGTTCGGCAGCCTGCTGTCCGGCACGGTGCTGGTGGAGTCGGTGTTCGCCCGCCCCGGCATCGGCCAGTACGCCTACAAGAGCGCAACCACGCTGGACCTGCCGGCCGTCATGGGCGTCGGCCTGGTCGTCGGCTCGGTGTACGTGCTGATCAACCTGGTGGTCGACGTGCTGTACGGCGTCATCGACCCGAGAGTGAGGCTGTCGTGAGGCTCTGGGGGCGCCTGCCGGATGCCTGGCGCCGTCCGCTCGCCGTCGCCGGGGGCCTGGCCGCGCTGGCGTGGCTGGTGATCGCCCTCGCGGCGCCCCTGCTGGCGCCGCACGACCCCCTGGCGCAGGACCTGCCGCGGCTGGCCTCGCCGGGCCCGGGCCACTGGTTCGGCACCGACCAGCTGGGCCGCGACATCCTGTCCCGCGTGATGTACGGCGCCCGGGTGTCGATCCCGCTGACGCTGCTGCTGGTGGCGCTGTCGATGCTGGTCGGCGGGCTGCTCGGCGCGTGCGCCGGGTACTTCGGCCGGTGGGTGGGCGAGGGCATCATGCGCCTGGCCGACCTGGTGTTCGCCTTCCCCACCGTGATCCTCGCCATGGTGGTCGCCGCCGCGCTCGGCGCCAGCCTGACCAACGCGGTGCTCGCCGTGCTGGTGGTGGCCTGGCCCGCGTACGCGCGGGTCACCCGGGGCCTGGTGCTCGGGGTGCGCGAGCGGGAGTTCGTGCTGAGCGGCAGGCTGCTCGGGTTCTCAGCGTGGCGCTCGCTGCGGGTGGACGTGCTGCCCAACGTCACCGGCCCGGTGCTGGTGCTCGCCACGCTGGACATCGGCACCGCGTTGCTGCTGCTGTCCGGCCTGTCCTTCCTCGGCCTCGGCGCCAAGCCGCCGTCCCCCGAGTGGGGCGCGATGGTGGCCTCCGGCGTGGAGGTGTTCGACAGCTGGTGGGTGGCGACGTTCCCCGGCCTCGCCATCCTGACCGTGGTCCTGGCGTTCAACTTCCTCGGCGACACGCTGCGGGACGCGCTGGACCCCCGTACGGCACGGGCCATCAAGGAGCGTGCGCTGTGAGCCTGACGATCGAGGGCCTGAAGGTGTCCATCGGCGGGCACGACATCCTGCGCGGCGTGGACCTCGCGCTCACGCCGGGCCGGGTGCACGGCCTCGCCGGGGAGAGCGGCTCGGGCAAGACCATGACGGGCCTCGCCACCCTCGGGCTGCTCCCCCACGGCGCCCGCGCGTCGGGGCGGATCGCGCTCGGCGACCGCGAGCTGCTGAGCCTGCCGCCGCGCGAGCTGAACCGGGTGCGCGGCCGGGAGATCGCCATGGTGTTCCAGGATCCGGCGACCAGCCTGCACCCCATGCTGACCGTCGGCCGCCAGATCACCGAGCACATGCGGCACCACCTGCGCCTCGGCAAGGCGGAGGCGGACGCGCGGGCCACCGACCTGCTCGGCCAGGTCCGCATCCCCTCCCCCGCCGCCGCGGTGCGCCGCTACCCCCACCAGTTCTCCGGCGGCATGCGCCAGCGCATCGCCATCGCGGTGGCGCTGGCGTGCGGCCCCCGGGTGCTGATCGCCGACGAGCCGACCACCGCGCTGGACGTCACCGTGCAGGCCGGGATGCTCAGGCTGCTGCGGCGGCTGTGCGACGAGCTCGGGCTGGCGGTGCTGCTGGTGACCCACGACCTCGGCGTCATGTCGGCGGTGGCCGACGACGTGAGCGTGATGCGGGACGGCCTGGTCGTGGAGACCGGCCCCCGCGCCCGGGTCCTGCGCGAGCCGGACCACCCCTACACCCGCGCCCTCCTCGACGCGCTGCCCCGGGAGGGCACCGACCTGCCGCAGGAGGGCCCGTGACCCTGCTCGACGTGGACGACCTGGTCGTCGACCACCGCACGCCGGGACGCCCGGCCGTCCGCGCGGTCGCGGGCGCGAGCCTCGGCGTGGCGGCGGGCGAGGTCGTCGGGCTGGTCGGCGAGTCCGGCTGCGGCAAGTCGACGCTGGCCCGCGCGGTGTGCGGGCTCACCCCGGCGACCGGCGGCACCATCGCGTTCGGCGGCACCCCGGTGACACGCCTCGGGCTGCGCCGCAGGGACCGGGCGCTGACCGGGATCCAGATGGTGTTCCAGGACCCCTACTCGTCCCTCAACCCGCGGCGCCGGGTGGGCGCGCAGATCGCCGACGGGCTGGCGGTGGCGGGCGACCGGGCGACCAGCGTGGGCGACATGCTGGAGCGGGTCGGGCTGCCCGCCGGGATGGCAGGGCGCTACCCGCACGAGTTCTCCGGCGGCCAGCGGCAGCGGATCGCCATCGCCCGCGCGCTGGCGGCCCGTCCCTCGCTGCTGATCGGGGACGAGCCGATCTCCGCGCTGGACGCGTCCGCGCAGGCCCAGGTGGCGACGCTGATGCGCACCCTCGCGGTGGAGTCGGGCGCCGGGCTGCTGTTCATCAGCCACGACCTGTCGGTGGTGCGGCTGATCGCCGACCGGATCGCGGTGATGTACCTCGGGAAGATCGTGGAGACCGGCCCGACGGCGGAGGTCTGGGCCGACCCCCGGCACCCGTACACCCAGGCGCTGCTGCGCGCCATCCCCGCCGCCGACGGCCTCGGCACGCTGCCCGAGGAGTTGCCGGGCGACGTGCCGGACCCGGCGGACCCGCCGTCCGGCTGCCGGTTCCATCCGCGCTGCCCGAAGGCGATGGACGTCTGCGCGCGGACCGAGCCCGCGCCGGGCCCGGTGTCCTGCTGGCTGTACCCGCCGGCATGACCGCGGAGGTGGTCGCGGCCGTCCTCGCCAGGATGGCGGAGACAGGCCTGGACGCGATGGTGCTGCGGCCGTCCTCCGACCAGAGGTACGTCGCCGGGCGGGAGGCGGAGGGGTTCCTGGTGCTGGTGCCCGGCCGGGAGCCGGGGTTCGCGGCGGGCGCCGAGGAGGCCGCGGCGCTGCTGCCCGCCGGGGCGGCCAGGGTCGCGGTGGACGGCGAGATGCGGGCCCGCGAGCTGTTCGCGCTGCGGGTGGCGGCCGACCTGGTGCTGGCCTCGGCCGTGCTGGAGCCGCTGCGGGCCCGCAAGCGGCCGCAGGAGGCCGCCGCCATCGGCCGGGCCTCGGCGGCGGCCGACCGGGTGCTGGCCGTGGCCCGCGAGCTGCCCTGGTACGGCGCCACCGAGGAGGGCATGGCGCGGCGGCTGGCCGGGGAGTCCGGCGCCCCCGGCGTGGTCGCGGTGACGGTGGCCGCCGGGGAGAACACCGCGCGGCCCGGCCACACGCCGTCCGGCCGGGTCATCAACCCCGGCGACGCCGTGCAGGTCCGGGTCACGGCCGTGGACGGCGGCTACCACGCGCACGCCAGCCGCGGCTTCGTCGTGGCCGAGCCGCCCGAGGACTACGACGCGCTGCACGCCGTGCTGGTCTTGGCCGGGGACGCCGCGCTGGCCGCCGTACGACCTGGCGCGACCGCCGCCGACGTGGACGCCGCGGCGTGGACCGTGCTCGACGAGAGCGGCTACGGCCCGTACGCGACGCGCGGCACCGGCCACGGCGTGGGCCTGGACCCCCGCGAGCCGCCGTGGCTGGTCCCGGGGGACGGAACCCCGCTGGCGCCGGGGATGACGCTGGTCGTGGAGCCGGGGGTGCACGTGCCCGACCTGTACGGAGCGCGGGTGGGCGACGTGGTGGAGTGCACGGAATCCGGAGGGCGGCCGATGAACCGGGCGCCCCGCGCGCTGCACGTCCTTGATCCATAGTTTCAGCCGTCTTGCCGATTCACTGCCGGGGCCGCGAATGATGCCCATTTAGGGTGATCATGAGGCGGACGGGGGGGCGCGGTGATGCTCTGGCGCGACTGGTCCGTCCGGACCCGGGTGGCGGTCGCCACCGGTGTCCTGACGGCACTGGCCTGCGCGGGCGCGAGCGCGCTCGTCCTGTCCGGCCTGCGGGGAACCGCCGAGGGCGAGCTGCGGCACGAGATCGCCAACACGACCCTGACCATCGCGGCCCTGGCCGAGGGCGGCGTGCTGCCCGCCGTCCTGCCGGTGCAGGCGATCCCCGTGATCCAGGTGATCGACGAGATGACGGGCCGGATCCTCGCGGCGACCCCCCACGTGGCGGGCCGCCCGCAGGTGGCGCGCTTCTCCCCGCCGCCCGGCCGGGCGATGACGTCGGGCGAGGTGTGCCGCTCGCCCGGCTTCCCGGAGGGCTGCGCGCTCGTGGTCGTGCTGCGTTTCCCCCGCGACGAGGGGGAACTGCTGATCTACGGCGCCGACGAGGCCGTCCCGTGGTATGTCGACCGCTGGCTGCTCACCGCGCTGATCGCGGGGTCCGTCGCGCTGACCGGCACGACGGCGTTCAGCGCGTACCGCGCGACCCGGCGGATCCTGCGGCCGGTGGACGCCGTCCGGATCAAGCTGGCCGAGGTCACGGCCGACGAGCCGTCCTGGGGCCTGGCCGCGCCGCCGCTGCGCGAGGAGCAGATGGGCGACCTCGCCGACAGCGTGAACCAGACCCTGGACAAGCTGCGGCAGTCGGTGGAACGCCAGCGCCGCTTCGCCTCCGACGCCTCCCACGACCTGCGGAGCCCGCTCACCGCGATGCGCGCCCAGGTGGAGGAGGGCCTGCTGCACCCGGCCGACACCGACTGGGTGAAGACCGGTGAGGCCCTGATGAGCAGCCTGGACCGGTTGCAGGCCATCGTCACCGACCTGCTGCTGATCGCCCGGCTGGACGCGGGGGAACGGATCGTCCGCGGCTACATCGACCTCGCCGAGCTGGTCCGCACCGAGCTGAACCACCGCACCCGGCGCCGGCGCGTAGTGCTCGGCCTGGAGGCCGGCGTGGTGGTCAGCGGTGACCGCCTCCAGCTGGCCCGCCTGCTGACCAACCTGCTGGACAACGCCGAGCGGCACGCCACCTCCACCGTCACCGTCCTGGTGCGGCACGAGGCGGACAGGGCCGTCATGGAGGTGATCGACGACGGCGAGGGCATAGCCGCCGAGCAGCGCGAGATCGTCTTCCAGCGCTTCACCCGCCTGCCCGCCGGCCGCGCCAAGGACCAGCAGGGCACCGGCCTGGGCCTCGCCATCGCCCGCGAGATCGCCCAGCGCCACCACGGCACCCTCTGCCTGGAGGACTCGCCGACCGGTGCCCGTTTCGTGCTGAACGTCCCCCTGCTCACCATCCGGCCGCGGAAGGAGGCGCCCTCCTGACCTCGGTCACGGGCCGGTGATGCGGTCGCCGATCAGCGCCAGGTTCTGGATGGCCGCCAGGCCGTACAGGGCGGTGGTGTTGGTGGACACCCACGCCGCCTCCTCGGTGGGGTTCAGCGTCGTGGCGACCTTCTCCGACCGCCACGGCAGGTCGGGGGCGTAGCCGTCGCCGGTGTAGAACTCCCGCCAGGCGCGGGCCGCCAGGTCGTCGCGGCCGAGCCGCACCGCGGCGTAGGCGGTGAGGCGGGAGTGGCCCTGCCGCAGGATGAGGTTGCCGAACGCGGCCCCGGTCTCGGCGGTCTGCTCGGCGGCGGTGCCGTTGAACAGGCGGCAGTACTGCAACCACGCCGCCTCGAACTCCGGCATGTCGACGAGGTCGTCGAGCTCGGCGCAGATCTCCACCTGCCCGAACATGGCCGACAGGTGGGACACCGCCACCTTGCGCGCCGCCGGGGCGAACTCGCCGGTGCTGAGGCTGTAGAGCCCTTCGCCGGTGACGAAGCCGTTGGGCATCGCGGCGATGGTCCGCATGGTCGCCCTGAGCTTGCGTTCCGCGACCGGGTCGCCGCCGCGTTCCCACTCGGTCAGCCAGGCCGCGGCGAGGCCGGTCCAGTCGGTGCCGAGGCCGATGGCGAGGGCCTCGGGGTCCGGCTCGTACGGCTCGGTGCGGATCTTGCGCAGCGGGTCGAGCGCCAGGAACGTCCGGTCGGAGTCGACCAGCGCCCGCATCAGGTCGCCGGTGCGCTCGTCGGCGGTGAGGTAGTAGAAGATCCGCCGGTAGACGGCCGTGGAGATGCGCTGCTGCTTGGCGCTGCACCCCCAGTGCTGCACGTTGTGCCGGGTGCCGAGGCCTGCCCAGGGCCCGAGGTGGTACACGTCCACCTCGCCGGTGTGCCGGGTCATCGCCTCGGCGAAGCGGTAGACGTCGGGCCGTCCCGAGCGCAGGTAGGCGTACCAGAGCCACAGGTCCGGCGACAGCTCGGAGTTGTCCCAGGCGTAGCCGCCGACGTCGTACCGCCACACCCTGCGGTCGGTGTCGTAGGTGTGCATGATGTCGCCGTGGTTCCAGAAGCCGTACCAGTGGCGCTGCTCGACCTGCCCCTTGTAGTACGAGAACAGGAAGTCCAGGTGGTCCTCGACGGCCGCGGCGGCCGGGTGGGACCGGTCGGGGGGAGCGAACAGGCCGCCGAACACCTTGGCGGCCACCAGGTGCGCGGCCGGGTTGACCGGCTGCGGCGGGGTGCGCACGGCGTCGGCCATCGCGGCCAGCCGGTCGGCCGCGGGGGTCGCCGCCACGGCCCACAGCGTCAGCTCGCTGGTGCGGGCGATGCCGTACGGCGTGCCGAACCCCGGCTCGTAGTCCTCGTAGGTGATCTCCAGGCCCTGCAGCTGCTCGGGGTAGGTGTCCTGGCCCATGCCGTCGTGGTAGAACCGCGTGTCCATCGGGCCTGCCTCGGGCGACCACAGCCAGAGAGTCACCTCGGCCCGGTCGGACTGGGCGCCGCGGATGTCGAGCTGGGTGGGGTGGCGCTGCCAGAAGTCGCGCAGCCCGAAGACCACCCCGCCGGAGACGCCGCCCACGTACCCGCAGCCCGAGGCGCGCCGTCCCTGGTCGACGTCGACCCAGCCGTACCCCTCGCGGGTGCGCTTGCGCACGGTGAAGCCCTCGGCGGACAGCTGGCTGAGGGTGTGGTCGCCCCAGTCGGGGATGAGGTCGAGACGGCTGCTCACCCGGGTGTCCCAGGTGGCGACGTCCGGGAGCCTCGTCCCGGCGACCTGCGCCGCCCGCACGGCGGCCCCGGGATCGCGGCGCAGGCCGGTGATGCCCTTGACGGCCTCGGCGAGCATGCCGTGGCCCTCCCCCACGAACCGCACGTGCCGGTTGTACGTCTCGTCGCGCATGGGCACCTCGAACCGCACGCCGAGCCCGGCGACGAAGTCCCTCGTCCCGTCGCGGTCGAAGACGAAGGTGTGCACGACGCGGATGCTCTCGGCGCCCGCGTAGAAGTAGAACCGCACGGTGAACGGCAGCCACGCCCTGCCCTTCCTGCTCTGGTGGCGGCCCTCCACGCGGACGACGGCGCGGACCGGGCCGCGCTGCTCCACCGTGACCTTCCGTACGTCGCTCAGGTATCTCTCCCGCCGGGTCTCGCCCTCCTCGTCGTCCTTGATCGCGTCCTGCCGGAGGTTGACCAGGCGCAGCCCGCGCGCGATCTCCACCTCGCCCCGCCGGATGTGCGCGATCAGCTCGGAGCCCTCCTTGCGGACGCGGACCCTGATGACGCCGGTGTCCACGTCGAGGTGGTTCCTGGCGTCGGTGACCGTGACCGGCGTGGCGGGCGCGGCGGCCGTCCCGGGCCCGAGGGTGTAGCTCTCCGCCGGGGCGGCGGCGCCGATGGCGTGCGCGGTCCACTTCAGCGTCCCGTCGGGCCAGTAGGCGAGCGGCCAGCTCTGCACGGGCACGGCGGCGCCGCCGGCGGCGGTCAGCGCGAACGCCTGGTCCCTCGGCACCGCGCCCCTGGGCCAGGGGGTGCCCCAGGTGGCGCCGGCGGGCAGCGCGGGGCGGCCCTCCAGCCAGGTGATCGACACCTCCGGCACGGCGGCGGCCGACGCCGCGGCGGCGCCCTGGAACAGGGCCGGCAGGGGAAGGGCGGCGCCGGTGGCCGCCATGCCCTTCAGCACGTCTCTTCTGGCGATTTCTGGCATGGCTGAACTACACCTCCGTGCTCGGCTGGGTCAGGTCAGGCGTGCATTGCGGACGGCCGTGCGTCCACGGCGGCGGCGGCGAGGACGAGCTGGCCTAGGGCCAGCGGGGTGACGACGGGGAAGACCGAACAGACGACCACGGCCGCGACCACCGCCATGGCCAGCAGCGCCGTGCCGTACAGGTCGGCCCGGAGAGCCGAACGGAACACCTGGGGCCAGCCGGCCCCGGGACGCCACGCACCGGCGCACCGCAGCGCGAGCGCGGCGGCGGCCAGGGCGAGCAGGGGGACCACCACGGCGAACACCTCGCGGCCGGGCAGCCGGGACGTGACCGCCGCCCAGTCGAGGAACAGCACCAGGGCGGTCACGAGCGGCACGGCGAAGCCGAGCGGGCCGGACCTGGCGACGGCGAGCAGGCGGCGGGCGTACGGGCGCACGCCGACCGAGGCGCGGTCGCCGTCGCGCAGCAGAGCGCACCCGGCGGCCAGCGCGGCGAACGCGGTGACCAGCGGGAGGGACGCGAGGAACACCAGCACTCCCAGCAGGAGCGACTCCGACAGGAGCGTGAGGCGGCGGCTCATCCCTTCAGCCCCGAGGTGGCGAGGCCCTGGACCAGGAAGCGCTGGAAGGCGGCGAAGAACAACAGGATCGGGACGAGGGAAAGCACCGACAGGGCGAACATGGGGCCGAACGAGGCGGCGCTCTCCTGCAGGTCCACGAACATGCGCAGGGCCAGCGGCACCGTGAGCCTGTCCGGGGAGGACAGGTAGATGAGCTGGGTGAAGAAGTCGTTCCAGGTCCAGATGAACGTGAAGATCGCCGTCGTGATCATGGCGGGCTTGATCAGCGGCAGCGTGATGTGCGCGAAGATCCGCAAGGGGCCGCAGCCGTCGATCCTGGCGGCCTCGTCCAGGTCGCGCGGCAGCTGGCGGATGAACTGGACCATCAGGAAGACGAAGAACGCGTCGGTGGCGAGGAACTTCGGCAGCACCAGCGGCCAGAAGGTGTCGACCATGCCGAGGCTCTGGAAGATCGTGTACTGCGGGATCAGCACGACGTGCTGCGGCAGCATGATCGTGGCCAGCATGAACGCGAACAGCGGGGTGCGCAGCCGGAACCGCAGCCGCGCGAAGGCGTAGGCCGCCAGGGAGCAGGTCAGCACGTTGCCGAGCACCGCGCCGCCCGCCACGAGCGTGGAGTTGAGGAAGTACCGCCAGACCGGGGTGTCGGCGGGCCCGAACACCTGGGCGTAGTTGTCCAGGGTCAGCGACCCGGCCCACAGGCCGACGCTGGACGCGATGCGCTCGCCGGGCTTCACCGAGCCCGCGACCAGCCACACGACGGGGTACAGCATCACCGCGAGCGCGGCGATCACCCCCGCGTGCCACAGGACGCGCCTCCTCACCGCTCCTCACCTCCGTAGTGGACCCAGGAGCGGGCCGACCTGAAGATCAGCGCGGTGACGAGCGCGATGCCCGCCAGCAGCAGCCACGCCATCGCCGAGGCGTAGCCCATCTTGAAGTCGACGAAGGCCTTCTGCCACAGGTAGAGCGTGTAGAAGAGGGTGGAGTCGCCGGGGCCGCCGGTGCCATTGCTGACGATGAACGCCGCGTTGAACACCTGGAAGGCGCGGATGGTGTCCAGCACCAGGTTGAACAGGATCACCGGGGAGAGCATCGGCAGGGTGATCGACCAGAACCGCCGCCACCTGCCCGCGCCGTCCACCGCCGCCGCGTCGTACAGCTCGAGGGGGATCTGCTTGAGGCCCGCCAGGAAGATGACCATGGGGGCGCCGAACTGCCAGATGCCGAGCAGCACGAGCACCAGCAGGGCCAGGCCCGGGTCGGTGATCCAGCCTCCGGTGCGGACGCCGAACAGGGAAAGCACCTGGTCGGCGGCGCCGCCACCGGCGAACAGCGCACGCCAGACCAGGGCCACCGCCACGCTGGCGCCGAGCAGCGAGGGGGCGTAGAACGCCGAGCGGTACAGGCCCTGGGCACGGCTGGCGCGGTTCAGCAGCATGGCGACGGCGAGGGCCGCCACCAGCTGCACCGGCACCGACAGCACCACGTACTTCACCGTGGCCCACACCGCCGCGAGGAAGTGGGGGTCCGCGGTGAACAGCCTGCGGTAGTTCTCCAGCCCGACGAAGGAGGGAGCGGTGAACAGGTCGTAGTCGGTGAAGGACAGGTACAGCGACGCGAGCATCGGGCCGACGGTCAGCAGCGTCGCGCCCGCGATCCACGGCGACAGGAACAGGTACGCCACGCCGGAGCGCTCGCCGTAGGGGGCCGCGCGCGGCCGCTCCAGCGTGGACGGGCGTGTCATCCGGCGAGGACCTGCAGGGCCTCGGCGTAATAACGCTTGGCGGTGTCGGCCGGGGCGGCCCGGTCGTACATGACCTCCTGGTAGTACTTGTCGAACAGCGTGAAGAGGGTGCCCGCGCCCTTGGGCGGGGCGGGCGGGCCTGTCTTCACCTTGCCGGCGATCAGCTCCTCGTACGCGTAGACCTGCTTCCACGCGCCGGTCAGGGACTGCGAGATGGCCGCGCGGTTGGCCAGGTTGGCGGGCAGGCCGCGCGACATGCCGAGGATCTTCGCGGCCTCGGGGTCGTTGACGATGAAGTCCGCCAGCTTGAGCGCCGCCGCCCGCTGCTTGCTCCTGGCCGACACGCTGAGCAGCATGGGCGGCTCGCCGTACAGCCCCAGCTCGGCGCCCACCTGGGGCAGCGGTGCCAGCGCGTAGTCGTTGTCGAAGGCCTTCCACGCGTCCGGGGCCACTGTCGAGTCCGGCTGGAACTCCGACGCCGACAGCTTGCGCGCCACCGGGCTGCCCGCCGGGTTCACCGCCGTGATCTCCCCCGGCGTGACGGCCCCCGCCTTACGGAACCTCGTGGCCATCTCCCACCAGGTCACCACGTCCTGCTCGGTGTACCCGAGGCTGCCGTCCCGCGCGTACAGGCTCTTGCCCTGCTGGGACAGCCACACCTTGAACCACGACTCGATGCCCCCGAAGTCGCTGGCGCCGTAGACCTTCCGCCCCGTGTGGTCGGACACCTTCTTGGCCGCCACGAAGTAGTCGTCCCAGGTCCACCCGAGGGCGGGCTCCTTGGCCCCCGCCTTCTTCCACAGCACCGGGTCGTAGATCATCACCACCGCCGTCTGCCCGAGGGGCAGGCCGTACAGCTTGTCCCCCAGCGTGCCGAGGCCCATGACCTCCTGCTTCAGCCCGTCGGTGTGGATCTCCTTGCCGACGTGGGGCCGCAGGTCGAGCACCACGTTCCGCTCGGCGTAGTCCTGCAGGTGGCGGTCGCTCATCTGCATCACGTCGGGCGCGTTCCCGCCGGCGGTCTCGGTGGCGAGCTTCTGGAAGTAGGCGTCATAGATGGCGGTGCTCGTGACGACCTTCACGGACGGGTTCTTCTTCATGAACAGCTTCACCGCGTCATTGGTGATCTTCGCTCGCTGGTCGCTGCCCCACCAGGCGAACCGGATGGTCACCGGCCCTCCGCCGCTCCCGCCGTCCCCGCCGCCGCACCCTGCCAGCGCGACCGCGAGCCCGCACGCGATCAATCCCGCCAGTACCTTGCCCCTGCCCATCCCGCCTCCACGGAAAGCGCTTTCCGTTGGTGCGGAACCCATGGGATCCCGCAACCCTGGCAGCACCGACGCCCGCCCACCGAAGGCGTGGAAGAACCCTCACCCTTCGCGGTACGCGATGTTCAAATCCGCTCAGGCGGAGTAAAACGTTCTCAGTCTCCCCGGGCAAGACCCATCTTTCGCCCCCACCCGCACGGCCTGCACCACACGCTCACGGCCACCCCGGGAGCATGAACGTTTCATACCTCCGACGACTCGTAGGCCGATCCGCCGGCGGTCACAGCGGGCTGCGCTGACCTCCCACGGAGGCGCGGGCCTCGTCGAGCGTCGGATACAGGCGGAACAACCGATCGAGCTTGGTGATCTCCAGCAGCCGTGCGACCCTCCCGCCGACCCCCACCAGCGAGAGCTGCCCGCCCATGGCGGCCAGCCGGCGGTGCAGCGCGAGGAACGCCGCCAGCCCCGAGGAGTCGCAGAAGTCCACACCCGACACGTCGGCGACCAGAGCCGCGGGCGCCTCACCGTCGAAGATCGCGTCGATGTGCCGCTGGAACACCGCCCCGGTGTTGTGGTCCAGCGCGCCACACACCGTCAGGACGGCCAGGGGGCCGGTCACCTGATAAGTCACCAGGAGTGCGGGACCACCGGCGGAGGATGGATCTGGGGGCATGGCATCCCTAACTCCAGGTGCGCCTGATACTCGAAGAGCGAGGTAGCACGATGAGCACGGGCACAGACCACGGCCCACACCCACAAGCCTGTTCCCGGCTGTAATTGTTCGTTGACGACATCCATGACGCAAGCCCAACGGCCCCGCGAGTCGCGCGACCCACGCACCCCGTCCCTCAAAGGCGGGCCACACGATCAAACGTACACGGCACCCGCACCCCCGCGCCCCATCCACCACACGAGCGGGCCCCCCACAGACTCCTCCGATGAACCAAGCGAGACCCCGCTCTCCGATGAACTAGGCGAGACCCCGCCCTTCGATGAACCAAGCGAGACCCCGCCCTTCGATGAACCGACGAGACCCGCCGAACCCAGGCGAGACCGGCGCCGAAACCCGACCGGCCGCCGACGGTGGGCAAGAGACCGCCGCCGAACCTACTCCAGGCCCCGCCACCCAACAGGCGGGACCCGCCACGGGAACTACGCGAGTTCCGCCGCGTACACCGACACGTCCACCGCCGTGACGTCCTCCGCCCCCATGGCCCGCGCCATCTTCCGGTACAGCTCCGCCTCCTCCCCCCGGCTCCGCCGATCCAGCGTCCGCGCCAGCGCCTGATAAGCCCACCCGTTACACGGATCGAGCTCCACAAGCCGCCGGAACACCCCCTCGGCCCGCCCGAGCTGAGCGCTGTGAAAATACGCCCGCCCAAGCAGCTCGACCACGGCCCTGTTCCCCGGCTCCAGCTCCACGACCGGCTCCAGAATCCGCGCCGCCTCCCGATAGTCCTTCGCCTCGAAGAACATCACCCCACGCTGGAACTCCTCGTAACTCACCACACACCCCCTCCAACGAACCCACCCGATCGACAACGGGTTTGACGTCCGTGCAACACCGCCCCACCCCCCGAACTTCCCCCCTGCTCAGGCCACTGGCGGTACACCGGACCAGCACTCGGGTCAGTCCCAGCTCGCCCGGCTCGCCTCAACGTCAACAGCCTCGGTGAGCCCGGGAATCGCGCCGACGAACCTGCTGAGGCGGCGGTCCTTCATGTCATCGATAAAAGCGCGCCACTCGACGCCGGGGAAGACCGTGCACATCCCCTTGTCCTTACTGTCCCGGACCGCGCCTGGGCGGAGGTCTCGGGCGCGCCCGGGGGCCGGGCCGGTGACGGGGCGGGTCACCGGTTGACGGGTCCCTCGCCGGCACGCTCTCCGGTCCCCTCGCCGGCACGTTCTCCGGTGCCCTCGCCGGGGCGGTCGCCGGTCCCATCAGCGGTCCTCCCTGGGGTTCCCTCTCCGGTGTCGTCCGGGGTGGCGTCGTCGTCGGGGGCGGGGGGCTTGGGTTGGCAGTGTTCTGCGCAGCCGCCGAAGCGGTTGGTGTTCAGGGGGGTGAACTGGGTGGGGGGGACGTTCTTGAGGGCGGTGAGCATGGTGTCTCGCCAGATGGGGCCGGGGAGGGTGGCGCCGTAGACGGCGGGGTAGTACCTACCGCCGATGGTGACGTTGTTGAGTTTGTGGGCTATGGCGCCTCGGGGGTCGCCGATGCTGACGGCGCCGGCGAGGTCGGGGGTGAAGCCGGCGAACCAGGCGCTGGACTGGTCGTCGTTGGTGCCGGTCTTGCCGGCGGCGTCGCGGGATATGCCGCCTACGGCGCGCATCGTGCCCTTGGTGAAGACGCCGGAGAGGATCTGGGCCGTGGCGTCGGCCACTTCGGGGTCCAGGGCCTGGCGGCACTTCGGGCTCAGGTCGGTGGCCTCGCCGTTGCGGTCGACCACCTGGGTGATGGCCATGGGGGTGCAGTACTTGCCGCGGGCGCCGATGGCGGCGTAGGCGTTGGCGACGGTCACCGGGTCCATCTCGTTGATGCCCAGGGTGAAGGTCTCGTACTGGCGGAGGGGGTTGCCGTCGGCGCGTTTGATGCCGAGTGACCTGGCGGTCTGGACGGTGTCGCAGAGGCCGACGCGGTGTTCGAGTTCCATGAAGAAGGTGTTGACGGACTGCCAGGTGCCGGTCTCCAGGGACTTGAAGCCGGGGGAACCCTCGTCGTTGGTGACGGTGTGGGTGGGGTCGCCGACGTTGCCGCCCGCGCAGTTCTTGAAGTCGGGGTAGCCGGAGGCGCGGTAGCCGTTGCCGACGGCGAAGCCGTCGCCGACCTTCATGCCCTGCTTCAGGGCGGTGATCAGGGTGAAGGTCTTGAACGTCGAGCCCGCCTGGAATCCGCCGATACCGCCGTGCTCGTTGTCGGCCACGATGTTGTACGACACCTGGTGACGGCGCGCGGAGGTGCCGTACGCCCGGCTCGCGGCCATCGCCTTGATCATCCCGGTGCCAGGCTGGACCAGGGCCTCGGACGCCACGGGGTCGTCGGAGGCGTGCACGTGCGCCCTGAGGGCCTTCTCGGCCGCCGCCTGCATGCCGGGGTCCAGCGTCGTCCTGATGGTCAGGCCGCCGCGGTCGAGAAGCCGGGCGTTCTCCTGCTCGGTGGCGCCGAACGCGCGGTCGCGCAGGAACTCCGCGCGCACGTACACGCAGAAGTACGGATACGGGCTGTCCGCGCAACCGCCGGGCAGCGGGGTGCCCTTGTAGCCGAGCTTCTTGGACTTGGCCTCGGCGGCCTGCGCCGGCGTGATCTTCCCGAGCTGCACCATGCGGTCGAGCACGACGTCGCGCCGCGCCAGCAGCCGCCGCCGGTTCCGCGCGCCGCCCTCGGGGTCGGTGGCGGTGGGCAGCTGCACCGCGCCCGCCAGCGTGGCGGCCTGCCCCAGGGTGAGCCGGGACGCGTGCACGCCGAAGAACCGCTTGGCCGCCGCCTCGATGCCGTTCGCCCCCGCGCCGAAGTAGGCGATGTTCAGGTATTTCTCCAGGATCTGGTCCTTGGTGTACTTCTGCTCGACGCCCATCGCGTACCGCAGCTCGCTGAGCTTGCGCGCGTAGCTGGACTCCAGGGCCTTCCGCTTCTGCTCGTCGGTGACGGCCGCGTTCAGCAGCACCTGCTTGACGTACTGCTGCGTGATGCCGGACCCGCCCTGGCTCACGCCGCCCGACTGGAGGTTGCGCGCCATCGCCCGCACGGTGCCTTCGAGGTCGATGGCGCCGTGCTCGTAGAAGCGGTAGTCCTCGATGGAGATGATGGCCGTCTTCATGGCGCCGGACACCTGGCTGAGCGGCACGACCTCGCGGTAGGTGTCCCAGAACTGCGCGATCGGACGGCCCCGGGTGTCCAGGACGGTCGTCTTCTCGGCCAGCGGGGGCTCGGGGAGCTCGACCGGCGTGAGGTCGCCCGCCGCGCCGACGATCACCGCGCCCGCGCCCCCGACGGCGGGCAGGGCGAGCGCGGCGGCCAGCAGTCCCGCCGCGGCCCCCGCCACGACGAGCCGTACGACCTTCGTCCCTATATCGCGCCGCCGCATCAGAGCGTGCCGAGGCCGCGGGCGAGGATGGCGGCGGTGTCCGCGACGACCTTGTCGGCGACGGGGGCGTCCGCGGCCCTGCGGTTGGTGTAGATCGCCATGATGACGGGCGCCGCCCCCTTGCCCGGCCAGACGATCGCGATGTCGTTCCCCGCGCCGTACGCCGAGCTGGTGCCGGTCTTGTCGCCGATCGTCCAGGTCTTCGGCAGGCCCGCCCGGATCCGCGCGTCCCCGGTCTGGTTGGCGACCAGCCAGGCGATCAGCCGGTCCCGGTCCTTGACGGTGAGGGCATTCCCCGTCGTGACGGCCCGCAGGTCACGGCCGGCGGACGCGGGGGTCGTGGTGTCGCGCCTCTCCTTGGGGCTCCAGTCGTTGAGCTCGGTCTCCCACCGGTCGAGCCGGGAGCGGGGATCCTTCAGCGTGCGGAAGTACCTGGTCAGGCCGGCGGGGCCGCCGATCTGCCGCAGCACCATGTTGCCCGCGGTGTTGTCGCTCTGGGTGACGGCCGCCTCGCACAGCTTCGCGACGCTCAACCCGTCCTTCACGTGCTTCTCGGTGACCGGGGAATGTTCCTGAAGGTCGGCCTCCGTCCAGTGCACGACCTTGCCCATCAGCCCCGGGCTGATGGTGCGGGCCTTGTGCAGCACGGCCGCGCACGCCACCGCCTTGAAGGTGGACAGCAACGGGAAGCGTTCGCCCGAGCGGTACCCGATGGTCTTCCCGGTGCCGGTGTCGACGGCGTACGCGCCGATGCGGCCCTTGAAGGACGCCTCCAGCGCGCGTAGCTCCTTGATCGCCTGGTGGACACGCGTGGGCGCCGGGACGGTGGACGCGCCGTGGGTCGAGGCCGCGCCCGTCAGGGGGACGAGCGCGAGAGAGGCCAACGCCGTGAACGTGGCGCGCCGGAGGAACCGCATGGATGAAGCCTTCCGTCAGGGGACGTGACTGCAACGGGAAGTCTCGCGCCACCGCCCGATGCCGTCAAAGACAGAAACAGGCCGGCCCATGCTGTTATGGCATAGTCTTACCCCTCGTGGATCTCCTCGGAGCGTGGCGGGCTTTCGTCAATGTCAGCGAGCGGGGCAGCTTCACCGAGGGCGCGGCGGCCACCCGGGTGCCGCAGTCGGTCGCGAGCCGCCGCGTCGCCGCGCTGGAGAAGCACCTCGGCGAGCGCCTGTTCGACCGCTCGTCGCGCGGCGCGGCGCTCACCCACTTCGGCCGCGACATGCTCCCCCTGGCCAAGCGCCTCATCCGCCTCGCCGACGACATGGAGCACGAGGCCGAACGCGCCAGGCTCAGCCCTCTGCGCTTCGCCGTCCCCGACACCTGCACCGTCCGCGACCTCGCCCGCCTGGACGCCGAGGCCCGCCGGGACGGCGTCTACCTCGACCTCCACACCGCCCCGCCGGCCGAACGCGCCGAACTCGCCCGTTCCCGCGAGGTCCGCGCCGCCCTCACGGCCGTGCCGCCCGCCGACGCGCTGTGGTCGGTGCCCCTCGGCCTCGCCGGCGCCGACGACCGGCTCCCGGGCACCGTGTACGTGGAGACCCTGCGCGCCGGCCGGACCGGGCGGGCGTCCCGCAGGACCCGCGTCTGGATCCAGCCCGAGGACGACGTCCCCCACATCCGCGACCCGTTGTTCCGCGTCCGTGACGCCGTCGGCCTCCAGCCGGCACAGGTCACCGTCGCGGTCACGCTCACCGCCGCCACCGCGGAGGTCCTCACCTCGACGGACCTCCTCCTGTGCTCCAGCAGGCAGGCCATGGACCTCGGACTACACTGGCGGCCCATCGGCGAGCTGCGTCTCGCCCGCGGCTACGGGGTGACGGCCGCCGCGGGCGACGACGCCGAGCGCGTCCGCACCCGCCTGCGGCGCGCCGTCGCCCGCTGCCTCGGCGCCCCCGACGAGAACGGAGAAGCACCATCAAGGTCGAGCACCTGATCCGCGGACTCCGGCGCGACCTCGACGACGCCGGGCTGCGCGGCTCGTTCCTCGTCCACGACCTGCACACCGGCGACGAGCTCGGCATCGACCCCGACCTGGAATTCCCCATCGCCTCCCTGGTCAAGATCCCGCTCGCCGTCGCCACCCTCGAACGCATCCGCACGGGCGAGCTCGACGGCGCCGCCCGCGTCCTCGTCCAGCCCGGCCACGTCACCACCGCGGGCCCCACCGGCCTCAGCAAGTTCCGCCACCCCGCCGAGGTCGCCGTGGACGACCTGCTCTACCTCAGCACCTGCATCAGCGACAACGCCGCCGCCGACGCGCTCTTCGCCCTGACCCCGCCCGCCCAGGTCTCCGCGATCATGCGGGCGCACGGCCTGACCGGCATCACCGTCCGCCACACCCTCCGCGAGCTCGTGGAGACCCCCGCCGAGCACCTCCCTCCGGCGGACATCCACCTGGCCCACTTCCTCGCCATCGAGGCGGGCACCGCGGGCCGCGGCCACCACCTCCCCCAGCTGGACGTCACCCGCGCCAGCTCCGGCACCGCCCGCGCCTTCGTCGACCTCCTGCGCGCCCTGTGGACGCCGTCCCGCGTCGACCCCGCCGTCGCCGCCCGCGTCCGCGCCCTGATGGCCGACAACGTCCTGCGCCACCGCCTGGCCCCCGACTTCGGCTCCGACGCCGCCAAGTGGTCCTCCAAGACCGGCACCCTCCTCAACCTCCGCCACGAAGCGGGCGTGGTGGAACACTCCGGCGGCCACTCCTACGCGGTCGCCGTCCTGACCGAATCCCGCGTCCCCGCCACCACCCAGCCCGAGGCCGAGGCCCTCATGGCCCACGTCGCCCGCACCCTCCGCGACCGGCTCCGCGACGTCTGAGCGATACGCCCGGTTTTTTGCCCCTTTTGACGGTGGTGTGGGGGCGACCGGGATCCCCGGCGGGTTTCATGGCGCGCCCGCGAAGAGTTTTTGATCGGTGGCCGCACCGGCGGGGCATAGCGTTGAGTCAGTGGCCACCGAGTGCTGCGACCTTGCCCTCCAGCGACTTCCGGGGCTCGGGCGAGCCCCCGCAGGGATTGCCATGACTAGTTTCTGGGATCTGAAACATCAGCTGTCCGACGCGATCAACTCGCACGATCTGCAGCGGGTGCTCGACCTCTACAGCCCCGACGCCGTCTACGTCTCACCGGCGGGCGTGGCGGAGGGACACGAGCAGATCGGGTGGATATACGAGCAGTTCTTCAAGGGCTTCCCGGACCTGCACCTGACGGCGTGGTTCGAGGTCGAGGACAGCGACAACCCCGCGGTCACGGAATGGACGATCACCGGCACCCAGACGGGGCCGTTCCTGCTGCCCGACGGACGGGAACTGGAACCGACCGGCCGTCATATCGTCCTCCGCGCCACATGCTCCACGTTCGTCCAGAACGGCAAGATCAGCACCCATCGGGAGTACTACGACCAGCTGGAGCTGTTCGTCCAGCTCGGCCTATGCCTGACGAAGATCGATTAGGCGTCTCCTCCGCGCGGGGGGCGCGGAGGAGACGAGCGTCCGGTTCGGCGCCTACAGGGAGGGGCGGAGTGGCCGGCTGGGCAGGACGTACTCCACGATCACCGGTGAAGTGCTGCCGGTGAACGTGGCCGTGCCGATGAAGACAGCTCTGATCCGATGGGTTCCGGCGGGAAGCCCGAAGGTGGTCAGGACCGCGCGGCCCGTGCCGTCGAGAGGGACGGCGCCGAGAATGGTCCTCCGGCCATCGGTGAACACCACCAGGCCTGCGGGGACGGCCGTACCGGTGGCGGCTTTCACCGTGGCGACGAAACTGACGCGCTGGCCCACCGGGGTGGGGTTCGCCGAGGACGTCAGCGTGGTAGTGGTGCTGGTGGCCGATTTCGTGCATCTCGGGACGGTGATCGTGTCGGTGTCCAGCGTGACCGCGGCGCCGCGGGCCAGCACCCGGCCGTCGACGATCACCCCCGTCGTGACGGTGATCGAGGCCTGCGCCAGGACGTTCCCCCGCAGGGTGGAGTTGGTGCCGAGCGTCGCGGAGCTGCCGACCGCCCAGAACACGTTGCACGCCTGAGCGCCGTTGACGAGGTCCACGCTGCTCGCCGACGCCGTGATCAGCGTGGACGCGGCCTTGAAGATGAACACGGCGTTCGGGTCGCCCTCGGCGTCGAGGGTCAGATTTCCGGTGATCCCGAAGGTGCCCGCAGGAGACTCGTACACGCCGGGTGTCTTGGTGGTGCCGCCGAGTTCCACGGGGACGGTGGCGGTACTCGGGCGCGCCTCGGCGTCGTCGTAGGCGGTGGCGAGGTCGTTCTTGGCCTGCGCCGCGACGGCATCCGCCACGTGCTGGACGCCACTGACCTCGCCGGGTGGAAAGCCGGTCACCGAGGTGCCGGGGCTCAGCCCGAGATCACCGTTGATCGTGGTGGGGCCGGTGTTGGTGACGGTCGATCCGGCGAGAACCGCGAAGCCGGCGGCCGCACCCAGTGACACGGGCGGCGTGGGCGCGCTCGCGCTCGCGCTCGCGAATCCGGCCGTACCGATCAGGACACCGGTCGCACAGACCAGAACCAGGGCGCGGGGCAGCCGGGATGGTGAGGCGAGCCGGCGGACGGCACCTGCGAGACCTCTTGTCGCCATGGGCTTCCTTTCACGAAGGGCGCGTTGCCGCGCACGGCCGATCTACGAGACCGCGCGGTCACGGATCTGCCCGAGGCAAAACCAAAACGATCTTCACAGGCCGCAAAGAAAAGCACTGGCGATTCGCCCCGGCCGGCCGGGTTCGACCACGTGGCTTCGGGTCGCGGGCGGGTATCTGTGATTAACCTTTTCGTGGCCGGCGCGGCCCTTTCTCCGGCGCCGGGAGTGGCCGTCGTCGAGCGCTCGGCCGCTGGAAGCGCCGCCGGGCGGTAAGGGCATGTTCTCGTTTATTCGAAGACGGCGACAAGCTTCATCTCGCACATGTCGGGCGACGAGAAGCGGGCCGGTGATTATTGAGATCCTTGATACGGCGCGTCATCGGCAATGCGCCTGGTGAATCACGCAACAGGAAAAGGGTGTTCGATGACAGACGCCGGTCGCCCTCGACCCGTGGCGGGAGACTTCGCTCGATCCTTGCTGGCAGGAGCCGTCACGGCTCTGATCGCGATGGTGTTCGTGGCCGCGACGCCCCGTACCGCGAACGGGATGGCCGCCGCACCGGTCGTGCTCGGCACGGCCGCGGAGTTCGCGGTCCTCGGCGGGACCACGGTCACGAACATCGGGGCCACCGTCGTGACCGGAGATCTGGGAGTGAGCCCGGGTGCCACGGTGACCGGCTTCCCGCCCGGCACCCTGATCGGAACCCTTCACGTCGCCGACGCCACCGCCGCGCAGGCCCAGGCCGACCTGACCGCCGCCTACAACGACGCCGCATCCAGGACTCCTGACGCCACCATCCCGACACAGCTGGGCGGGACCACCGTGACACCCGGGGTCTACAACTCCGCCGCGGGCACATTCCAGCTCACCGGGAACGTGACGCTCGACGCCCAGGGCGACCCCGACGCGGTCTTCATCTTCCAGGCCGCCTCCACTCTCATCAGCGCCGCCGGCAGTTCGGTGACGCTCGCCGGGGGAGCACAGGCGTGCAACGTCTTCTGGCAGGTGGGCAGCTCGTCCACCCTGGGAGCCGACACCGAATTCGCGGGCGACATCCTCGCGCTGGTGTCGATCACGGTGGGCAACGGCGTGACCGTGAACGGGAGGACCCTGGCCCGTACCGGTGCCGTCACGCTGGACACCGACAGCATCACCCTGTCCACCTGCGCGGGTCCCCCGGACAGGACCACGACCACCACGGTGAACTCGTCGTGCGCCATCAACCAGGACAGTCCGATCACCTTCATCGCGACGGTGAAAAACCCGAGCGGGATCGTTCCCACCGGCCCCGTCGAATTCTTCAGCGACGGGGTGAGCATCGGCACGGCCCAGCTCGACTCCACCGGCCACGCCCAATTGACCGTCGGGAACCTCTCCGAAGGCGCGCACGACATCACCGCCGTCTTCCCGGGCACGGCCGATCTGGACGGCAGCACGTCACCGGTGTTCATCCAGCGTGTCGACGCGGAGGGCTTCTGTCTCGTGGAGGAGTGCTGGAGCCAGACGTGCGCAGGCGCGCCCGCGCCTCAAGCCAGGCCGGCGTCCAGGAAGCCTGGGGCATGACCCACCGCCCGCACCCGGCACCCCCGGATCACGATGATCCGGGTCCCGTCCCGCGGTCGTGCGATGAACGGCCTTTCCTATTCAACGTTCACCGTCCAGGTCAACGTATTCCGGAAAACTCAGCGGGCATCCAGTGGCCCCTGCCCATGCGCCCGCCGCGGCCACCCTCTCAGGCCCCCGACCGACACGGAATGACATGAATTCGAGTGATAACGGATATGCCGTGGCTCTTGAATCCGGCAGGCGCACCCGTATGAGGAGCATCGCGATTCTCCTCATCTATGCTTTTCTGACGATATCCTGCTCGACTCCAATGAACGCCGTGAAAGACAGATCTGCCACCCCTCACCAGATTTCCCACATAAAAAAGGACAAGCCCCGCAAACACTGCCCTCGCCCCCCCAATTCCCGAAAACACCACCCCCACCCGAAGAGGCACTGCCACCCAAGATGCTGCAAGCCCTGCAAGTGCAACCACAAGCACTGCGCATGCCACCGCAAACCCCACCACCCAAACACCAGAAAGCCCGCTAAGCACACCCGAACCACCTACCCCGCCCCCCGCGGCACCCGCGGCCCCTCCGGCCCCGAAGGCCCGGAGGGCCCGGAGGGCCCGACCGGCCCCGTGGGCATGGACGGCCAGACCGGGCCGATGGGCCCGGCGGGCATGGACGGCCCGACCGGCCCCGTGGGCCCAGCGGGCATGGACGGTCCGACCGGACCGATGGGCCCCGCGGGACCCGAAGGCCCAGCCGGCCCAGCCGGTCCGATTGGTGCCCAGGGTCCGGCCGGACCGGCGGGCCCTGCCGGTGTCACCGGCGACCCGGGACCGGCAGGCCCGGCAGGCCCCATAGGCCCGCAGGGTGTCCCCGGTCCTGCAGGTACAACAGGTCCGGCGGGCGTGCCAGGTCCCGCAGGCCCTCAAGGTCCAGCGGGCCCGGTTGGTGCGACGGGCCCCGAAGGCCCGGAAGGCGCCACCGGCGCGACAGGCCCCGAAGGCCCGATAGGCGCCACGGGGGCGACAGGTCCGGCAGGCCCCCAGGGCACCCGCGGCCCGCAAGGCGCCGAAGGCCCCCCGGGTCCCGTCGGCGCGACAGGTCCCGCAGGCATACAAGGTCCCGCAGGATCAGCGGGACCACAAGGCGAAACGGGCGCCACCGGCACCCCAGGACCGGCCGGACCAGTCGGCGCGGAAGGCCCCGCCGGACCACAGGGCGAGACAGGTCCCGCAGGGCAGATAGGCCTGACCGGCGCCACGGGGGCAACAGGCCCGGCAGGGGCGACAGGCCCCCAGGGCGTCCCCGGCCCAGCGGGCAGCGAAGGCCCCGTCGGCCCGCCAGGGCCCGCAGGCGTACAAGGCCCGGAAGGTCCGGAAGGCCCGACGGGACCAGCGGGACCACAAGGCGAAACAGGCGCCACAGGACCGGCCGGGCCAGCCGGTCTGGAAGGCCCCGCCGGGCCACAAGGCGAAACAGGCCCCGTAGGACCAACAGGCCTCACCGGCACCACGGGGACAACAGGACCGGCAGGGCCGACAGGACCGGCAGGGCCGGCAGGGCCGACAGGCCCCCAAGGCGTCTCCGGCCCGCAAGGCGCCGCAGGTCCCACGGGACCCATCGGCGCGACCGGACCCGCAGGCGCACAAAGCCCCGCCGGACCAGCAGGACCACAAGGCGAAACAGGACCCATAGGACCAACAGGCCTGACCGGCACCACGGGGGCAACAGGCCCGGCAGGGCCCACAGGATCCCAAGGCGTCCCCGGCCCGCAAGGCGCCGCAGGTCCCACAGGACCCATCGGCGCGACCGGACCCGCAGGCACACAAGGCCCCGCCGGACCAGCAGGACCACAAGGCGAAACAGGACCCATAGGACCAACAGGCCTGACCGGCACCACGGGGACGACAGGCCCGGCAGGGCCGACAGGCCCCCAGGGCGTCCCCGGCCCAGCGGGCAGTGAAGGTCCCGTCGGCGCGCCAGGGCCCGCAGGCGTACAAGGCCCGGAAGGTCCCCAAGGTCCGGAAGGCCCGACGGGACCAGCGGGACCACAAGGCGAAACAGGCCCCGTAGGACCAATAGGCCTGACCGGCGCCACGGGGGCGACAGGCCCGGCAGGGCCCACAGGATCCCAAGGCGACCCCGGCCCACAAGGCGCCGCAGGCCCCACAGGACCCATCGGCGCGACCGGACCCGCAGGCACACAAGGCCCCGCCGGACCAGCAGGACCACAAGGCGAAACAGGCACCACAGGCGCCACAGGACCGGCCGGACCGGCCGGGGTTGAAGGCCCCGCCGGGCCACAAGGGGAAACCGGCCCCACAGGACCAACAGGCCTCACCGGCGCCACGGGAGCGACAGGTCCAGCAGGGCCCATAGGACCCCAGGGCGACCCCGGCCCGCAAGGCGCCGAAGGGCCCACAGGACCCATCGGCGCGACCGGACCCGCAGGCACACAAGGCCCCGCCGGACCAATAGGACCACAAGGCGAAACAGGACCCGCAGGACCAACAGGCCTCACCGGCGCCACGGGGGCGACAGGACCGGCAGGGCCGACAGGATCCCAAGGCGACCCCGGCCCGCAAGGCGCCGAAGGTCCCACGGGGCCCGTCGGCGCGACCGGACCCGCAGGCGTACAAGGCCCGGAAGGTCCGGAAGGCGCAACTGGACCCGCGGGGCCACAAGGCGAAACAGGCGCCACAGGTGCGACAGGACCGCCCGGTGTGGAAGGCCCCGCCGGACCACAAGGGGAAACCGGCCCCACAGGACCAACAGGCCTCACCGGCGCCGTGGGGGCGACAGGTCCGACAGGGCCCGCAGGCCTCCAAGGCGACCCCGGCCCGCAAGGCGACGAAGGGCCCGCCGGGGCTGAAGGTCCTGCCGGACCGCAGGGCGAAACCGGCCCCACAGGACCAACAGGCCTCACCGGCGCCACCGGCGCCACAGGACCGGCCGGGGCCGAAGGCCCCACCGGGCCACAAGGGGAAACCGGCCCCGTAGGACCGATGGGCCTGACGGGCGCCACGGGGGCGACAGGGCCCGCAGGGCCCCAAGGCGACCCCGGCCCGGAAGGGGCTGAAGGGCCCACGGGGCCCGTCGGCGCGACTGGACCCGCAGGCATACAAGGCCCCGCAGGACCAGCTGGGCCACAAGGTGAGACAGGCGCCACTGGTGCGACAGGTGCGACAGGACCGGCCGGGGCCGAAGGACCGGCCGGGCCGCAAGGCGATACCGGCCCTGCAGGACCAATAGGCCTCACCGGCGCCACCGGCGCCACAGGACCGGCCGGGGCCGAAGGCCCCACTGGGCCACAAGGGGAAACCGGCCCCGTAGGACCGATAGGCCTCACCGGCGCCACCGGCGCCACCGGTGCCGCAGGACCCGAAGGGCCGGCCGGGCCGACCGG
Source organism: Sphaerisporangium aureirubrum (assembly GCF_042658925.1). Lineage (NCBI taxonomy): Bacteria > Bacillati > Actinomycetota > Actinomycetes > Streptosporangiales > Streptosporangiaceae > Sphaerisporangium > Sphaerisporangium aureirubrum. The sequence goes on along the minus strand of NZ_JBHSRF010000012.1, from coordinate 130,723 downwards.
GCCCGAAGGGGTGGTGGGGGCTCAAGGGGCGGTGGGGCCGGGGGCGGGGGTTTGTTGTTCTGATAGGTGGGGGGTGATTGGGCGTAGTTCGGATGGGGGGCCCAGTGCGGTTTATCGGGTGGGGCCTTATGGGCGGAGTTCTGCTGGCGAGTCTGCGGCGACGGTGCCGCCGCCGTATGGGGTCGGGAGTTTGGGGGTCATTGTGGGGGACGGTTCGGATGAGATCGCTTTTGGGAATGAGACGGACTTCGCGGAGTTGCCGATCAGTGGCATCACCGCTTTGAAGTACTGGGCGTACGCGGGTACGAACTCGCTGGAGGACGTCTCGGTGCCGGGGCTGAGCATAGAGGTCGATCCCAATGTGGGGTCGACGGACTACTCGAACCTGATCTACCTGCCGGACACCTCGACCGGGCCGTCGGCACCCGCCACCCGGGTGCCGAACACCTGGCAGCAGTACGACGCGAGCGCGGCCGGTAGCCAGTGGTACGCCACCGGGGCGACGGGCGTCCTGATCGGCTGTACCCAGACATCACCGTGCTCGTTCGACGACCTCAAGGCCAGGCTGCCGAACGCGGTGATCACCCTGAGTCTCGGGTTCACGGAGGACACGCCCTTCATCGGGGCGCTGGACGGGTTGCAGGTGAACAACACGGTCTACGACTTCGAGCCTCTTGGAACCCGGAAGCTGGTCCTGACGCCCTAGGGCATGCTCCCGCGGTCAGGTGGCGGGCAGCGGGGCGTATTCGAACCAGTCGAAGTCGGCCGAGTTCCGGCTGGGGTGGCCCTCGCTGGAGGTGTACATGCCGATGTAGGCGCCGGTGAAGCCGCCGGCGACCGTGGGGCTGAGGACCCGGCCGTCGACGGGGTCGCCCAGGGGGTGCCAGTGGCCCGGCCCGGTGGCGTAGGACATCTGGTAGTCCTGGCCGTGGGCTTCCACGCCCAGCCAGAGGCGGCCCGGGGGGACGGGGGTGCGGGTCAGCAGGCGGGTGACGCCTGCTTCGCGTCTGAGCACTTCCAGGCCGTCGGCGGTGCGGACGAGGAGGATGTGGAAGGCGTCGTTCTGGATCAGGACCAGGCCCGCCCGGTCGTCGGGGCCTTCGGGGGTGAAGTCCATCGCCGTCCGGGCCGTGAAGTCGATGTGCTGCTGGCGGCGGGCTATGAGGCTGGGGTCGCTGTGGCGGGTCACCGACTCGGGGCGGGTGCGGAGGCGGAGGTGGCCGGGGCGGTCGGTGAGGCTCCAGTACTGGTCTCGCGGGGTGCGCAGGTGGTTCCAGTGGGGGGCCAGGTGGGGGGCTTCGAAGTTGTCGCAGGCCGGGGGCGCCGGCCAGAGCCGCGGGGGAAGGGACGGGGCTTCCGCTGACGGCTGGATGTGGGGGATGACGGGCCAGCCGTCCTCCCAGTGGACCGGGGTGAGGAAGGTCTCCCGGCCGAGGTTGTAGTGGTAGCCGCCGTAGGGGCGCATGGCGAGCAGGAGCGCCCACCAGTCGCCTTGCCGGGTCTGGACCAGGTCGGCGTGGCCGGTGCCGACGATGGGGTGGGACCTGCCGAGGTTGCGGTGGGTGAGGATGGGGTTGCGGGTGCTGCCGGTGTAGGGGCCGGTGACGGTGTCCGATCTGGCGGCGCTCAGGGCGTGGTCCTGGGCGGTGCCGCCCTCGGAGGCCAGGAGGTGGTAGGTGCCGTCGATCTTGTAGAGGTGGGGCCCTTCGGCCCAGGTGGCGCCCTTCACCGCGCCGTCCCAGAGGGTGTGCTCCTCGCCGACGAGCTTCATGGTGTTCAGGTCCAGCTCGCGGAGCCAGACGTCCATGTGGCCTTCGTACTTCTGCGGGCGGGCCGGGCGGGCGCCGTGCATCCAGGCCCTGCCGTCGTCGTCGAAGAAGAGGGACGGGTCGAAGCCTTCCGTCTCCGGGAACCAGTACGGGTCGCTCCAGGGGCCCGCCGGGTTCGTGGCGGTGACCAGGAAGTCGCCTTCGTTCGCCTTGCCGTCCACCAGTGTGGTGATCATGTAGAAGACGCCGTCGTGGTGGCGGAGGGTGGGGGCGTAGATCCCGCCGCTCGGGCGGATGCCGTCCAGGTTCAGCTGGGAGGGCCGGTCGAGGACGTGGCCCAGCTGCCGCCAGTGGACGAGGTCGCGGCTGTGGAAGATGGGGACCCCGGGGTACCACTCGAAGGTCGAGGTGACGAGGTAGTAGTCGTCCTCCACCCGGCAGACGGACGGGTCGGGATAGAAGCCCGGCAGGATCGGGTTCTCGAATCGCACGGCTGACTACGGCCCTTTCTTCGGTTCCTTATCTTTTCCACGCGCACCGCACCGGTGAGACCCCGTGTGTGGACCGGTAGCCCGGCTCCCGCTCACCGCGGGGGCCGGGCTACCGGGTTGGTTGACAGGGATATCAGTTACTTGGCCAGTTCCACGACGCCCCAGCGGGCGGTGTTGAGGTAGGACTGGCCGGTGGGGTCGTTCCAGGTGGCGGCGGCGGTCCGGGTCGGGCCGGTGGCGTCGTTCACCTGGAGGTCGAAGCCCAGGAACCTGCCCTTGGCGGGAGTGATGGTGGGGAGGTCGATGGAGGCCTCCACCACGTAACCGCCGGGGACGAGTTTCACGGCGCTCTTCAGGTTGTCCTTGATGCCGAAGGCGTCGAAGGTGCCGCCGATGGTCTGCTTGTTGGTGAAGGAGATCCGGTACTGGCCGTCATCGTCGTCGTAGCCCTTGGTCTTGTTGTTCTCGGGGTCCACGAAGATCTCGACCGAGTCCTGCTGGTACGCGTCGGGGGACTCCTCGCTGAGCTGGGGATCGGTGACCTTGGCGAGGACGTACAAGCGCTTGTTGTCCCACAGGACGCGAACCTTCGCGGTGGCGCCGCTGGTCCCCTGCACCCAGGTTGCGGTGCGGATCTCCGGCGACTTGGACCACAGGGACTCGGCGACGCCGTCCAGGACGGGGGTGCCCTTGGCGGCCTCGGTGCGTGCCACCTGGGGGGTGAGGGTCAGCGCGCCGGTCCAGGTGATGTCCTTGCCGGTCTTGGCGTCGTGCGCGACCAGCTCGAACGGCACGGTGCCGCCCGCGGCCACGGTCGCGGGCACGGACGCCTCCACGCGGTAACCCCCGGTCAGGGCCTTGGTGCGGTACCACGTGGCGCTGCCGTCACGCTTGGCGGTGCGGCTGGTGGTGCCGACCTTCAGCGTGACCGCGTCGTTCCGGTCGCACGTCGCGTCGACGACCTCGGCCAGCACGCTGACACCGGACGGCGACCAGCGCGCCTGGAACGTGGCGGACAGGTTCCCGACCCGCGCGATCGGCGTGTCGGGCAGCATGTCCCACTCGGCCTCCCGGCTGCCGTCCAGCTTCACGGTGCCGCGCGGCGCGTCCTGCTTGCGCACCAGGGCGGGCAGCCTGGCGGGGTCGACCACGCCCCAGTACGCCGGCTTGGCCTGCAGCTCGTCGTCGAACAGCAGCGGCGGGTTGAGCCGGGTGATGGGGAACGTCGACAGCCAGGTGGAGTCGTCGGCCAGGCCCCAGATGGTGACCGAGGACAGGCGGGACGCCTGCCGCCGGAACACGTCGAACAGCTCCTTGTAGCGGTACCCCTGCAACGCCAGCACCTCGGCCGGGACCGTGGTGTAGGACGAGACGAAGTCGGTGTACACGCTGATGTCCAGCTCGGTGATCTGCTGGTCGAGCCCGAGCGCGGCGAAGTACTCGATCGTCTTCTCCACCTCGGCGGTGGGGGCCTGCTCGATGTTCATGTGCAGCTGGTGGCCCACCGCGTGGATCGGCACGCCCTCGGCCTTGAGCTTCTTGACCAGGTTGAACAGGGCCACCCGCTTGCGCGGGAACTCGGTGTTGTAGTCGTTGATCACGAGCTTGGCCGCCGGGTCCACCTCGTGGGCGACGCGGAACGCGGTGCGGATGAAGTCGTACCCGGTGATCTGGAACCAAGGGCTGCGGCGCATGCCGTCGGGCTGGTTCTCGTCGACGACCTCGTTGACGACGTCCCAGACCTTGATCTTGCCCTTGTAGCGGCCCACCACGGTCCTGATGTGGTTCTCCAGCCGCGACAGCAGCAGCGCCTTGTCCTCCGGCGAGCTGGTCAGCGCCCGGTCGCCGTCCTTGAAGACCCAGTCGGGCGTCTGGCTGTGCCAGGCCAGCGTGTGGCCGCGGAACTCCAGGCCGTTCTGCTGGGCGTAGTCGACCAGGTAGTCGGGGTCGGTGAAGACGAACTGCCCCTCGGTGGGCTCGGTGGCGTCCCACTTGAGCGCGTTGCCGGGGGTGACGCTCTCGAAGTGCTTGGTCAGCAGCTGGCCGTGCTCACCGAGCGTCGTGGCCCGCGCGACGGTGGTGCCGAGGGTGAACGGCACCGTGTCCTTCACGCTCGGGATGTCGGTCTGGATGGGCTTCGGCGCCACGTACGTCAGCGCGAAGTCGTCGATGTAGAACGGGAACGTGCCACTGGACGACTCGACGTACACGCTGAGGAAGTCCACGTCGTAGGCCAGGGTGTAGGAGCCCTTCAGCAGCACCCACTCCCCCGCCGGTATCACCCTCGGCGCGGCCACGCGGTCGTAGCTCGGGGTCCCGTTGGTGCGCCGCTCGATGGACATCCCGAGCTCCCCGGCGGTGGTGTCCGGCCCGAGCCGCACCCACACCGACAGGTCGTACTTCGACCCCTTGTTCATCTTGCCGAGGACCCGCAGCGACGGCCCGTCCCAGAAGTCCTGCCTGCCGGTGGACAGCAGGCTGCGGGTGCCGCCGTGCGCCTGGTCGGCGGTCACGGTCAGCACGGCCGAGGCCCGGGACACCCAGCCCTGGGCGCTGCCGCCCTCGAAGTCGGTGGACGCGCCGGACTGCCCGGGGTCGGTGTCGGAGGTGATGACGATGTCGTCCAGGTAGAACTGGCCGGTGGGGTCGGAGCTCTCCGCGTACAGCTCCAGGGTGGACTCCGCGGCGAACGAGTACGTGCCGGAGATCTCGACCCAGCCGGCGTCGGTGACCGTGGCGGCGCCGACGCGCTCGAAGGTGGTGGTGCCGCCCGACGTGCGCTGCGCGGTGAGGGCGACGGTGGCGGCGGGCTGCCCGGTGACCAGGCGGGCGTACGCGGTGACCGCGTACTGCACGCCCATCTCCAGCGGCGGCGCGATGGAGGCGCCGTTCCAGTTGGCGGTCCTGCCGGTGGTCAGCAGGGAACGTTCCCCGCCGTGGGCCGCGTCGGTGGTCGCGGCGACCGTGACGCCGTCGCCGCGGGCGTACCAGCCCTGCGCGGTGCCGTCCTCGAAGTCGTACTTCGCGATCTGGGTGGCCGCCGCGAAGACGGCCGTGGCGAAGGTCAGGGGTAGGGCCAGGCACAACAGGATGGCCGCCACCCGTGATCGGGGGAGGATCAAGCCGGTCTCCTCATGTCAGGTAAGTGGAAAACGGCACCAGGCCACCGGCCGTCCCCTCGGCCGGTGGCCCGGTGTGCGCCCTCGCGGGCTCAGGTCAGATTGGCGGTGAGCAGCTCGATGAGCCGCTCACGGCGCACACAGCCGTCCAGCGAGAAGGACTCGGCGAAGGCGGTCAGCCCGGCGTCGTCCACCCCTTCGAACCGCTCGGCGTACTCGGGCACCAGGGCCTGCGCGATCAGGATGTGCCTGATCAGGTCGTCGGTCTGGTACCTGGCCCCCCAGGGGTAGGGGGTCCAGGACGGGAACTCGTTGTCCACGAGCTGGTGCAGCGGGGTCAGGATGTCGCCGGACTCCTCCATGGTCGAGCCCCACCGGTCGGCGCCGAGCCGCTTCTTCTTGGCGATGAAGTCGCCGAAGCGGCTCATGTACGGCCCGGCGGGGTCGGCGTGCACCAGTCCCTGGAGCCCCACGTCCTTGTACGTCCACAGCGACCAGCCGGCCTCGTACCCGTCGAAGATCTCCAGCTGGTCGGAGAGGACCTGGTAGCGCATCTCGTCGACGGCGGGGTCGCCGGTGTACACCGGGCCGAACTCGCCGACCCACAGCGGCGTGCCGGTCTCCCGCTGGAAGGAGGTGCGCTTCTCGAACGCCCGCTCCAGGTGCCCGCGGTCCACCCACTCACCCAGCGTGTATCCGGGGTACGGCCCGCCGTGCGCGAAGCCGGCCAGCGCGTAGTCGTGGCAGACGAACACCGTGTTCTCGTAGACCTCACGGAAGATCGAGAAGTCGGTGGAGTAGGTGTTGCCGTCCAGGAAGAGCACGTGGCCGGGGTCCACGGCGCGCAGCGCCTTGACCAGCCGGTCGTAGAACGGCCCGATGACGCGGCCGCTGACGTCGCCCGGCTCGTTGACCGGGTTGTACCCCGCGACCCACGGGTTGTCCTTGTACCGGTCGGCCATGTACTCCCACAGGTGGACCACGCGGTCCTGGAAGTGCCGGTGCCGCCAGAAGGACGCCACGTGGGTCGGGTTGTCGGAATGCCAGTGCTGGTTCTGCGAGCCGGGCAGCGCGTGCAGGTCGATCACGCTGTAGATGCCGTGCTCGCCGAGCAGCCCGATGACCCGGTCGAGGTGCCGGAAACCGGAGTCGATGATCTCCATCGGACGTTCGTCCGACTCGAAGTGCCGGTAGTTCACCGGGATGCGCACGCAGTTCATGCCCATCTCCGCGAGCAGGGCGGCGTCTCCCGGGCCGAAGAACGTGCCGAGGAACCGGTCGAAGAACGCCTCTGCCCGCTCCTCCCCGAGCACGTCGCGCACCGCGTCGCGCATCGAGGACTCGTTGGCCGGGTAGCCGGTGATGAAGTTCTCCATGTTCATCCAGCCCCCGAGGCCCACACCGCGCAGCCGCACCGGGGTACCGTCGGCCGCGACGAGGCGGGATCCGGACACACGCAGGTTCATCAATACTCCTTGGTGGAAGCGTTAGAGGCCGTCGCTGCTCTCGTGCGGTGGTGGCGAGTGGGACCCTGAGGGCCGCGGGGCGCCGCAGCGGGCCGTGCCCGTGCGGATCATCCCTTGGTCGCTCCCGCCGTCAGACCGCCGATGAGCTGGCGTTCGGCCACGGAGTAGAACGCGAGGGCAGGTACCATCGCGAGCACTACATAGGCGAGCACGCGAGCCGTGTCCGAGGAGTACTGGCCGTAGAACTGCTGGACGCCCAACGGGACGGTCCACCAGTTCGGGTCGTTGAAGATGACCAGCGGCAGAAAGAAGTTGTTCCAGCTCGCCACGATCGTGAGCACCGACACCGTGGCCAGCGCCGGCCTGGCCATCGGCAGCAGGATCCTCCAGAAGAACCCGAAGGTGCTGCATCCGTCGATGGTGGCGGCCTCCTCCACCTCGCGCGGGATCGTGCGGAAGAACGCCCGCAGGATGATGATCGTCACCGGCAGGCCGAACGCGGCCTGCGGCAGGATCACACCGAACGGGTTGTCGAGCAGCCCCATGTACCGCAGCAGCACGAACAGCGGAAGGATCGCCACCGCGAACGGGAACATCAGGCCGATGGTGAACAGCACGAACAGGAACTCCCGGCCCCGGAAGGCGAACCGGGCGAACACGAACGACGCCATGGCCGACAGGGCGACCACGATGGCGGTCGTGGTCAGCGCCACGAAGACGCTGTTCCCCACCTGACGCCAGAACCCGCCGGAGAAGATCACTTCGGTGTAGTTCCCCGGCACCCACGGGTCGGGCAGGCCGAACGGGTTGGTGGAGAGCTGGGCGGTGTTCTTGAACCCTCCGACCACGCCGAACAGGAGCGGGATGACGACGAGCGCGCCGAGCACGATGGCGATCGTGTGCAGGGAGACCGCCTTCAGCGTGTTGCGCCTGCGTGGCCGGACCGGGCGTGCGTGGCGGCGGCCGTCGACGGTGGTGGTCATCGCGCGTCTCGCATGGTGGTGATGGCTCCTTCTGTGTCACGGCGCATGACGAAACGCTGATAGCCGAGCGCGAAGATCAGGCTGATGAGGAACATGGCGACGCTGATGGCGCTGGCGTAGCCGATGTTGGTGCGTTTGAAGCCGAACTGGAACATGGTGATCGCCATCGTCTCGGAGGAGTGGATCGGGCCTCCGGCGGTGAGCACCCAGACCAGGTCGAACAACTGGATGGTGCCGATGATGGACAGGAAGATGCTGATCCGGATCGTCGGGCCGAGCAGCGGCAGCGTGACGTACCGGAACTGGGCCCAGGTGCCGGCGCCGTCGATCGCGGCGGCCTCGTTCAGTTCCCGCGGGATGCTCTGGCGCCCGGCCAAGTAAAGGATCATGTGGAAGCCGAAGTACTTCCACGTCATGACGATGAACACCGAGTACATCACGGTGGACGGCTCGGCGAGCCACGACGATTCCAGGGACGAAAGACCGATGGCCCGCAGGATCTGGTTGGCCAGGCCCCCGTCCGGAGAGAGGATCATGGTGAACAGCACACCGGTGATGACCTCGGACAGAACGTACGGCGCGAAGAACAGCAGCCGGTAGAACGCCCGCCCGCGCATGCGCTGGTTGAGCAGCATGGCGAGACCGAGGGACAGCGGGAGCTGGATTATCACCGACAAGACGATGAGCAGGCCACCACGCCACAGGTCGCCGAGGAAGACCGGGTCCTCCAGCAGGCGGGTGTAGTTGTCGAGCCCGATGAACTGGGTGGGAAAGCCACCGAGGCCGTTCCACTTGAAGAAACTGGTGTAGCTCGCGATCAGGATGGGCGCCAGCACCAGCAGGCCGAACAGCACCAAAGCCGGTAACAGGAACAACGTGATGGTGACCAGACCCTTGGCCTTGCGACGGCGAGCCGTCGGCGTGACCGGTCGGCGTACCCCGCCCGGCGGTCTCTCCGCGATCCCCCGTCGATCATCCGTCAGCGCCGGACGTGTCATCTCACTCCTTAACGTGCGGGACCGCTCGCACCGGTCCCGCACGTCTTCTACTGAGCCCGGGTGGCGCCCGGCGCGTGCCGCCTCGCCCCGTTGCGGGGTGGAGGGCGCTCACGCGCCGGGCGCCACACTGGCGCGCCTATTCGGACTTGGCCACCTGCGTGATGGCATCCGCGACCTGCTCGGGCGTCTTCTGGCCCGCGATGAGGGCGGCGACGCTGTCGTTGACCTCCGCGCCGACCGCCGGCGGGTAAGCCTGGTCCAGGTAGAGCTGGAAGCCGCTCGCCCCGGCGAGCTGGGTGGCGACCACGGAGAGGTTCGGGTCCTTGACGATGCTCTCCTCGCCCTTCAGGACGGGCAGCACCGCGCCGGTCTCCACCGTCTGGCGGTGGATGTCGGCGGAGGACAGGAACTTCAGGAAGTCGACGGCCGCCGCAGGGGCGTTGGCGCCCACCGCGTAGCCGCCGCCACCGCCGAAGGCGTCGGCGACGTTGCCCTTGCCGCCCTCGACCGCGGGGAACGGGAAGAAGCCGAGGTCGTCGCCGAGGCCCTTTCCTGCGTCCTTCTGCACGGTCGGGGCCCACTGGCCCATCAGCTCCATGGCGGCCTTGCCGTTGCCCATGACGGCGGCTTGGCCGTCAGGGGTGCCGTAGCCGGCGCCGAGGAAGCCCTTCTGGAACGGCTGAAGGTCGACGAGCTCCTTGAGCTTGGCGCCGGCCGTCACGAAGTCGGGCTTGTTGAAGTCGTCGTCGACCGCGGCCTGCTTGAGGGCGTCCAGGCCGGCGACGCGCATGGCGAGGTAGGCCCAGTAGTAGTGGCCGGGCCACTTCTCCTTGCCCGCGAGGGCGATCGGGGTGATGCCCGCGGCCTTCAGCTTCTTGACCGCGTCGAGGTAGGCGGTCCAGGTGCCGGGCGGCTCGGTGATGCCGGCCTTGGCGAAGAGCTTCTTGTTGTACCAGAAGCCCACCATTCCGATGTCGTTCGGAACCGCGTAGGTCTTGCTGTCGAACTGGTACGCCGACAGCGCGGCGGGGGTGAAGTCGGCGAGCCAGGTCGCCGCCTCGGAGGAGAGGTCCTTCACGAGACCCGCGTCGACCTGCTGCTTCAGGACACCGCCGCCCCAGGTTGTGTAGAGATCGGGGGTTTTGCCCGATTGGGTGACGGTGGAGAGCTTGGCCTTGAAGGCCTCGTTCTCGATGGGTACGTTCTTAATCGTGACGTTGGGGTGTGCGGCCTGGTATTCCTTGACCTTCTGTACCCAGAACGACTTGAGCGGCTCGGTGGTGGAGATGTTCCACCACTCGACGGTGACCTTGGCGTTCGCGGAGGACGCGGGCGCCGCGCCCGTGTCCCCTCCGCCGCCGCCACAGCCTGCCATGAGCAGCGCGCTCGCCGCCAGTAACACCACACCTCGCCGGCTCAACGACATCGCAGTGGTTCCCTTCTTGATCAACGGGCAGGGCCGCTCATGATGCCAGGCCAATCCCGCGAGTTTCTGAAACTTTCTTTGGCAACCCCGAATGTTTCGTGACCCGGAGAGTACGTAAAACGCTCGTAACGCGTCAATAGCCAGGCCGGAACCGTTACAGGAACATGAACCCGCATGCGGCGGCCCTTGCGAAGTTCCAGTTCGTGCTCTAACGAGCCGGAACCGAAAGCTTTCGGATAAACTCCCAGGCATGTCAGTGAAGAGGCGGGTCACCATCGCCCTGATCGCCGAGCAGGCCGGGGTCTCGGTCCCGACCGTCTCCAAAGTCGTCAACGGGCGGCCCGAAGTCGCCCCCGATACCCGCCGGCGGGTGGAGCGCCTGCTTCACGAGCACGGTTACCGGCGGCGCACCGGCCAGGGCGACGGGCCGGTCGGCCTGGTCGACCTGGTGTTCGCCGAGATCGAGAGCCCATGGGCCATGGAGATCATCCGTGGCGCGGAGACCGCGGCCCGCGAGGCCGAGGCCGCCGTGGTCGTCTCGGTGCTGCACACCCACTCCGGCCCCGGACGCGACTGGCTCGACCGCATCGCGGCCCGGCGCACCGACGGCGTGGTGCTGGTCGCCTCCCGGCTGACCCGCAGGCAGCACGGGCAACTCCTGGCGCGCTCCATACCTTTTGTCATTGTGGACCCCGAGGGCGAGCCCGCCCCGGACGTCGCCTCCGTCGGCGCGACCAACTGGCACGGCGGCCTGGCGGCGACCCGCCATCTCCTTGAGCTCGGGCACCGCCGGATCGGCATGATCGGCGGCCCGCCCGAGATGTTGTGCAGCCGGGCGCGCATCGACGGCTACCGCGCCGCGCTGGAGACCGCCGGGGTGCCGGTCGACCCCGAGCTGATCCGGTACGGCGACTTCCTCGTGAACTCCGGCCACCTGTTCGGCAAGGAGTTCCTGGAACTGCCCGACCCGCCGACCGCGATCTTCGCGGGCAGCGACATGCAGGCGTTCGGCGTGTTCGAGGCGGCCCGGCGCGCCGGGCTGCGGGTGCCGGACGACCTGAGCGTGGTCGGGTTCGACGACCTCCCCTTGGCACGCTCGGCGTGGCCGCCGCTCACCACGGTGCGCCAGCCGCTGGAAGAGATGGCGGCGCTCGCCACCCGCATGGCGCTCGACATCTCACGGGGCGAGACGCCGGAGACCCGGCGGGTGGAGCTCGCCACCGACCTACTGATCAGAGACAGCACCGTCGCACCCCGCCCCAGGTAGAGCCCCGGAACCGAAAGTTTCTGGACCCGCGCCCGCAAGGGTGCGGGTCTTGACGTTTACCTCGATCCGGCTTAGCTTCAGGGCGCGAAAAGTCTCGTAGATTCTTTGAAACTTTCGGAGAGGGTTCCGTGCCCACACGAGCACACGCCGCCATCGTCGCCGGCACCGTGCCGGAGCCTCCGGCCACCCTGCCCGTGACCCCGAGCGCCGCAGCCGGCGAAAGCCACGTGCCATGATCCGCGTCGCCATCGTCGGGACCGGGGGTATCGCCGCCGCCTGCCACATGCCCGCCCTGGCCGCCGAGCGGCACCGCGTCCAGGTGGTGGCCGCCGTGGACGTCGACTCGGTGCGGGTCAAGGCGTTCTGCGGCGAGCACGGAATCCCGCAGGCGTACACCGACATCGGCGAGATGCTCGCCAGGGAACGCCCCGACCTGGTGCACATCTGCACGCCGCCGCACGCGCACGCCCGGCAGGTCGTCGACTGCCTGAAGGCGGGCGCCTGGGTGTGGTGCGAGAAGCCGCCGTGCCTGTCCCTGGCGGAACACGACCGGATCACGGCGGCGGAGAGCGGCACCTTCGCCGCCGTGATCTTCCAGCACCGCTTCGGCTCCGGCGCCCGCCACCTGCGCCGCCTGGTGGAGACCGGCGAGCTCGGCCGGCCCATGGTGGCCCTGTGCGTCACCGCCTGGTACCGCGACCAGACCTACTACTCCGCGCCGTGGCGGGGACGCTGGGACACCGAGGGCGGCGGCCCCACCATGGGCCACGGCATCCACCAGATGGACCTCATGTTGTCGATGTTCGGCGACTGGGAGGAGATCCGGGCGATGGCCCGCCGGGTGGACCGCTCGATCGAGACCGAGGACGTGTCGGTGGCGTCGGTGCGGTTCGCCAACGGCGCGATGGGCTCGGTGCTCAACAGCGTGCTGTCCCAGCGCCAGGAGAGCTACCTGCGGTTCGACTTCGCCCGCGCCACCGTCGAGCTGCGGCACCTGTACGGCTACCACAACGACGACTGGACCTGCTCGCAGCCCGACCTGTGGCAGCCCCCCGACGACGTGCCGAGCTCGCACGCGGCCCAGCTCGGCGCGCTGCTCGACTCCTACGAACGCGGGGAACGGCCCGCCATGAGCGGCAAGGACAGCCGTACCACCCTGGAGTTCGTCACCGGCCTGTACGCCGCGGCCTTCACCGGCCGCCCGGTGCGGCGGTCCGAGCTCACCATGGACAATCCCTTCTACCACCGGCTGGACGGAGGCACCACGCTGTGAACGGCCTGGCCACCGGCGCCATCCCCCTGGCGGACACCGGGACCGAGCTGGTCGCCGAGGCGGACGGCGTCGAACTCCTGCGGTACGCGCACCGGCCCGACATGCCGCCGCGCGAGGGCCGCAAGCCGTACTTCCACCCGCTGCGCACCCTCGCCGGGGACGTGGTCACCGGCTACCGGCCGCACGACCACCGCTGGCACAAGGGCCTGCAGATGACCGTCTCCCACCTGTCGGGGCAGAACTTCTGGGGCGGCCCGAGCTACGTGCGCGACCGCGCGGGGTACGTCGACCTGCCCAACGTCGGCACGATGCGGCACGAGGGGTTCGACGGGCCCGGCCGCGAGCGGCTCGGCTGGCTCACCCAGAGCGGCTCGCGGTGGGTGGACGAGCTGCGCGAGTTCGCGGTGCGCGAGGCCGGGGACGACGCCTGGGCGCTGGACTTCACCACCGCGATGACCAACGTCAGGGGCGAGCCGCTGCGCTTCGGCAGCCCCTCCACCCACGGGCGGCCGATGGCCGGGTACAGCGGCCTGTTCTGGCGCGGCCCGCGCTCGTTCACGGGCGGCCGGGTGCTCGCGGGCAACGGCCTCACCGGGCCCGAGACGATGGGCCGCACCACCACCTGGCTCGCCTACACCGGGACGCACGACGAGGTCGACCGCTCCTCCACGCTGCTGTTCCTCGCCGAGCCGGGCACCGTGTGGTTCGTGCGGACCGAGCCGTTCGCCGCGGTGAATCCCTCGCTGGCGTTCCACACCGAAGTGGTGCTGCCACCCGGCGAGACGCTGCGGCGGCGGTACCGCGTGGTGGTCGCCACCGGGACCTGGGACCGGGACCGGCTGGAGGACTACGTCGGAGCGCATCCCCTGGAACGGTGAGAAGGGAGCTGGGCATGACCTTTCCCGGCGGAGTCGGGGTCTCGGGCCTGCGGGTGTACGAGTGGGCCGCGGCCGACGGTGTCTGCGGCGGCTCCCCGCACATGCACCTGCTGTGCTCCGAGGCGTACGTCGTGGTGGAGGGCGCCGGTGCGGTGCAGACCCTGACCTGGGACGGCTACACCGAGACGCCGCTGCGGGCCGGGTCGGTGGTGTGGTTCACGCCCGGGACGATCCACCGGCTGGTCAACGACGACGGGCGGCTGCGGATCGTGGTGGTCATGCAGAACAGCGGACTGCCCGAGGCCGGGGACGCGGTGTTCACCTTCCCGCCCGCCGTGATGTCCGACCCCGAGATGTACGCCGAGCTGGCCGAGCCCGGGGACGCCGCCCGCGTCCGGCGGCGGCGCGACGTGGCGATCGAGGGGTTCCTCACCCTGCGCGAGAGCGGCCTCGGCGCGCTCGGCGCCTTCCACCGGCAGGCGGCGGGCCTGCTGTCCGGCAAGCTGGACGACTTCGAGAAACGGTGGCGGCAGGGCGCGCTGACGGCGGCCGAGGAGACAGGCTCCCACCTGCGGGCCCTGCGCGAGGGCGACACCCGCCACCTGCGCGCGGGCCGGGTGCGGACCGCCGGCCCCGAGCCGCGGCTCGGGATGTGCGGCGTCCTGGACACCTACCCCCTCGACCGCTGAGGCCGCTCGCCCGGACCGGCGGCACCTCGACCGGGTGCCGCGGCGGCCGGCCATCCGCACCGCATATCAGGGGACGGTGCGGATGCGCCGGACGAACACGGCGCCGAGCAGGGACAGCAGGCCGGCGGTGAGGTACAGCACCGGGTAGCCGCCGAGACCGGCCACGATGGGACCGGCGATCACCGGGCTGATCACCTGCGGCCCGGAGTTCGCGATGTTGATCACGCCGAGGTCCTTGGCGCGGCCCGTCGCCGCCGGGAGCACCTGGGTGACCAGGGCGTTGTCCACCGACAGGTAGATGCCGTAGCCGACGCCCATCAGGACGGCGCCCCCCATGACCACCGGCCAGTCCTGCCACACCGCCATCAGCACCATCGGCACCGCGCTGATCACGCCGGACGCGGTCACCAGCGCCTTGCGGCGGCCCAGCCGGTCGGACACCGCGCCGAAGGCGACCGTGGTCAGCACCACCGCGGCCGTGTAGATCAGGATGAGCACCAGCAGGCCGTCCTCGGCCCGCTGGCCGGGGAACAACTGCTCGTAGTGCACGGCGTCGGTGAGGAAGTACAGCAGATACAGCAACGCGAGGGCGTTGCCGAGCTGCATGAGGAAGCGGGTCAGCCACGCCCACGCGAAGTCGGGGTGGGCGCGCGGGCTGATCCAGAATCCCCGAAGGAAGCCGCGGAGGTCGAACGGCGGCCGGTACTCGGCCGGCAGCCGCGGGTCGGGGGTGGTCAGCACGAACGGCAGCGCGAACAGCGGGATCAGCGCCGCGATCAGCAGATAACCCGACTGGATGCTCGTGGCCACCATCGTGACCAGCACGACCGCGATCACCACGCCTAGCGTCTGCGGCACGCCGATCCACCCGGAGACCGCGCCGCGCTGGTTCACCGGCACGTGGTCGGGCACGCCCGCCGTGAGCGACGCCTGCAGCGCGTTCAGCCCGGCCTGCACCAGGCACCAGCCCACCACCACACCCCACACCGACCCCTGGAAGGCGAGGAACGCCATCCCCAGCGCGCCCAGCAGCGCGCCCGCCAGCGTCCACGGGTGCCGCCGCCCGAACCGGCTCGTCGTCCGGTCCGACAGCGCGCCCGCGAGCGGGTTGGCCACCATCGCCACCGCCGCCCCGATGCCCGTCACCCACGCCAGCACGGTCTCCTTGCCGACAGGCGACGCGGCTTCGATCTGGCGGGGTAACAGCACCTGTAACGGGCCGATGTACCCCATCCACAGGGCCAGGTTGACCAGGGAGATCAGGGCGACCCACAAGGCGCCGACCCGCTTCACGGGCTCGGCGAGGGCCGCTGGAAGCTCGCGCGGTGTCACCGGGGGGATAGCACTCACCAGCATGGCTCCATGTATGAGAGGTGCTGGGATCGTAGTGGCCCCGCCTCGTGGCGGGAACCCCCACGATCAAGATATCCGGGGGCCGTGGGTCAGCGGCGGGCGATCAGGACCTCGGTGGCGATCTCCTCGGGCCAGCCGCCGGGCGGGACGGCCTCCTCCAGGGCCTCGGCGAGGGCCTCCACGAAGCCGGGGAGGCGGGAGCCCAGGCGGGTGGGGGTGGAGTACGAGAAGGACAGCTGCAGGCCGATGACGGCCTCGGCGTCGCGCCGGGCCATGCGGCGGAAGGTCGCCGCGGAGAGCCTGCGGAACCGGGAGTCCGCCAGGAGGTCCTGGTGGCGGCGGCCGGACTGGTGGTAAGACTCGGAGTTGGCCCGCCACTCCAGGCCGAACCGCTGCCGCACGGACTGCACCACCGGCTCCCACGGGGGTTCGGCCGGGTCGCGGGTCGGGCCGGCCAGGACGACCGCGCCGTGCGGGGGGAGCATCGCGTCGAGGTCGGCGAGCACGCGGACGCGGTCCATCCAGTGGAACGAGCGGCCCATGACGGTGTGGTCGAGGCGGCCGAGCGGCAGGTCCCGCAGCCGCGAGGAGTCGCCCTTCATCCACCGGATGTTCTGCGGGGCGCCGCGCGCGCCCTCCTCCAGCATGTCGTCGCTGGGGTCGACGGCGATCACCCGGCCCGCGAACCGCGCGAGGGGGATGGCCAGCGTGCCGGGGCCGCAGCCGAGGTCGAGCACGCGTGAGCGCTTGTCCAGTTCCAGCTCGCGGGCTATGTAGCCGACGACGTCGTCGGAGTACCCGTGGCGGTACCGGCTGTAGTGCGCGGCGGCGCCGGCGAACAGTGACCCAGGCTCCACACGGCCCACATTACGGCAGCTCTCCCGCACCCGGCGGTCTCCCGGGCCGTCCCGCCCAATGTTCAGGGACCGTTCATATGCTCGTTCACGGCACTGTCCACAGGCGGCCCCGTCTTCGGTCGGTCGTCCACAGCCGCTCCCGCCCCGGCGCCCGCGGCGTGGCGCAGGTGGCAGCATGGCAGGCGTCACACGTAGTCCAAGGAAAGGTCGTACACCGGTGAGGCGACTTCTCACGGTCCTGCTCGTCGCCTGCGCGGCACTGGCCACGGCGGTGGCCCCCGCCCAGGCGCACAACGTGCTGACGGGCAGCGACCCCAAGAACGGCGCCCAGGTGACCGCCGTGCCCGCGCGGGTGACCTTGACCTTCGACCAGCCGGTGCGCGTGGAGTTCGCCCAGCTCGCCCTGACGACCCCGTCCCGCGCCATCGTCAAGATCCCGGACCTGAAGGTGCGCGGCACCAAGCTGATCGGCACCGTCCCCACGGCCACCGCCGGCGCCGGCGTCTACGCCGTCGGCTACCAGATCGTCTCCAACGACGGCCACCCGGTCACCGGCACCATCCTCTTCACCGTCACCTCCGGCACCCCCCCGCCCCCCACCACCACCGCCGGGACCACCCCCACCCCCGGGACGAGCACCACGCCCGTGCCCCCGGCGGACGGCGCCGGGACTCCCACGGCCGGCGCGGGTGCCGGGAATCCCACAGCCGGTACGGGACCCGGGAATCCCACAGCCGGTGCGGAAGCCGGGAATCCCACGGCCGGTGCGGGAGCCGGGGATCCGGCGGACGCGTCGGGAGCCGGGGATCCGGCGGACGGCGTGAGGGTGGCCACCTCGGCCGTTCCGCAGGCGGGGGGCGGGTCGTGGGTGTGGGGGCTGCTGGTGGTGGCGTTGCTGCTGTCGGGGCTCGGCATCCTCGTGGTCGTGCGGCGGCCGGCGGCGGGGCGGGGGCAGGGGGCATGAGCGCCGTCGGCCAGGAGCCCGGCGTGCGGGCCGGGGCGGGGCCGGAGGCCGTGCGGGCGCGCGGGATCGCGGTGGGGGCCCTGTGCGCGGCGGCGGCGGTGGCCGTGCTGGCCGCGACGTGGTGGACGTTGCCGCGGGCGGCGCCCGGGATCGTGGTGCCCGGGGCGCTGGTGGAGTACGGGCTGCCGGTCGCGCGACTGGTGCTCGTCCTGTGCGCGCTGGCGGCGGTGGGGCTGAGCCTGCTGCCCAGGCTGGTGGGCTTCGAGGAGCCCGAGCGGAGCGAGGCCGTCCTGGCCCGCGCCAGGGAGTGGGCGGTCGTCGCCGCGTTCGGGTGGGCCATGGCCGCGCTGGCCACGATGATCCTCAGCGCGGCGGAGGTCATGCCGGGCCGCGTCCCCGACCCCGCGTCCTACGTCGAGGTGATCGGCTCCGGCCAGGGCCTGGTGATCAGCGCGGCCTGCGCCCTGGTGTTCGCGTTCTTCGCCCTGCTCGCGGTGCGCTTCGGCGAGAAGGTCCCCGCCGAGCTGCGGGTCCTGGTAGCCGCGTTCGGCCTGCTGCCCCTGCCGGTCAGCGGCCACGCCAGCAACTGGTACTGGCACGACCTCAGCATGGTCTCGATGGAACTCCACGTAATCGGCGCCTCGGCGTGGACCGGCGGCCTGCTGGCCCTGGCCGTCCTGCTGGCCGCCAACCGCGACCTCCTGGCCCGCGCCCTCCCCAGGTTCTCCCGCCTGGCCACCGCCGCCCTCCTGGTCGTAGCCCTCTCCGGCCTGTTCAACGGCCTCGTCGAGCTGGCCCTCTCCCCCACCACGTCCCTGCCCGGCTCCCTATTGACCACCCACTACGGCCGTCTGGTCCTCATCAAAACCGCCCTGGCCGCCCTGATCGCCCTCTTCGGCGCCCACATCCGCTGGCGCCTCCTCCCCGGCGTCCAGTCCCAACGCCCCACGGCCTTCGCCACCTGGGCCACCCTAGAACTGACCACAATGGGCCTCGCCTACGGCGTCGCGGTAGCCCTGACCAGAGCCCCGGTCGCCTGACCGAACACGTTCCACCCCACCCCCGAGGGCCAACCACCCCACCGCCCCCACGCGCGGCGCGGCGCGGCCTGCCGCGCCACGAAAACCGAGACCCGTCCTCCGCATCCCCCTGGGACCGCAGCCGCGTAACCGGCGGGCACCCAGCCGCGTAACCAGCCCCGCCCCGACCATGCGACCGAGGTCTGCCCACCACGCAACCCCCGGCTCCCCAGCATGTAAGCCCTGGCTCCACCCCACCACGCAACCCCAGGCCCCCACCATGCAAGCCCCGGCTCCACCCCACCACGCGACCCCCGGCTTCACCCCTCTGCGTAAGCCCGGGGGCTGTGCGGCCGCGTAACCGGAGTCAGCCGGCCCATGTAAACCGAAACCCACCCGGTCAGGGGACCGGGTGGGTGGGTTGGTGGGTCTGCGGCTACGAGGTGATGGGGTCGGTCTCCGGGGCCGGGGTGGGCTCTGGGGCGGGGGCCAGGACGCCTCGGCGGCGGGGGGTTCGGGAGTGGTACCACTCGAAGGCGAGCCAGGTCGCGGCTACCAGGGCGGCGGTTATGGGGGCGGAGGCCAGGAGGAACGGGGGGGCCTCCAGGATGCGGTCCTGGGCCAGGAGGCCGCCGTAGACGCCCGCGGTGGCCAGGGCGGTGCCCAAGAGGGCGCGGGCGGCAGGCCAGGGGATCAGGAAGGCGACGTCCACGCAGATGGCGGCGACCACCAGGAAGAACGGGACGGCCGAGGGCGGGAAGCCGCCGAGGACCAGCAGGGGCCAGATGATCGCGCGGTAGGCGACGTAGACGCCCGCGACGGCCGTGGCCGTCCACCGGCGGCCGACCAGCTTGCGCGCCACGACCAGCACCAGCACCGCCGCGACGCCGTACCACATGGGGTACACCCAGTCGGGGACGGGCAGCGAGAACTTCGCCACCATGACGCGGTCGACCGCGCGGCCCATCTGCTCGGCGGCGAAGTTGATCAGGCTGGGCTCGGCGTACGGGGTGCCGCGATCCCAGGAGGCGAGCTCGAGCACGCCGTACTCCTGGTGCTCGCTCGGGAACAGCACGTTCTCCAGGAAGTAGACGAAGAACGCCCCGAGGATGATCGGACGGCCCCGCCCCGCCGGCGCGCTGACGTACCATCCGCGGATCACTCCGGCGATCATGAACGCCGTGCCGATGTACAGCAGCATGTGGGACGGGCTCCACGAGGTGATGTCGAGCCCGTTCACCCGGTGGTTGATCAGGTCCAGCGGCACGGCGACCAGGAACAGCCCCGTCCCCCACTGGATCAGCCGCTGCGCCACGCGGTCCACGCCGTACCCCGTGTACGCGTGCACGATGACGAGCGCGACCACGATGGCGGTGCCCACGCTGTTCAGCAGATGCGGAGGCGCGAGGTCGTCGCGCAGCCACTTGAAGTGCCACGACACGTCCCACGAGGCGCCGAGCACCTTCAACGCGAATGCGACGAGCCACCACGTGTAGAGAATTCGGACCAGCTCGGGCGGGGTCTCACGGCCCGCGCTCCCCCGCGTCCAGTAGGGCGTGGCCACCTCGACAGCTCGAGTGACCCTGCCCGTGACCGGAGCGGCCATGGCTTTGATACGCGCGCCTTGGTTCACGCGTAGAAATGATGCCCGTCCCGGCACATGCTCCGCAATCAGGGACTTCCCTGATTGCGGACCTGTTACGCCCGCCGATCCACCCGTGCGTCACCTCAGCGATCTCTCAGCTGGTCTCAGTAGGCTCGCGGCATGAAGCTCGCGGGGAGGCGGACGGCGGCACTGCTCGTCGTGGCGGTGCTGGCCGTAGGTACCGGGGCGTGGGCCCTGTGGCCGTCGGGAGGGCCACCGCGCGGGCTCGATCAGCGCATCACGGTGATGGACGGCCCCCGGGACGACCAGCGGGTCACGCTGGACGCCACCTTCTTCCCGCCCGCCGGAGGCGGGAAGGCACCGGCCGTGCTGCTGGCGCACGGGTTCGGCGGCAGCAAGCGCAGCGTGCGCACCGAGGCCGAGCTGCTGGCCGAGCGTGGGTACGCGGTTCTCACCTGGTCGGCACGGGGATTCGGCGCCTCCACCGGGGAGATCGCCCTCAACTCCCCCGACTACGAGGTCAAGGACGTCCGCCAGCTGATCGACTGGCTGGCCAAGCGTCCCGAGGTGCAGCTCGACGCCCCCGGCGACCCCCGCCTCGGCGCCACCGGCGGCTCGTACGGCGGCGCGATCTCCCTGATGGCCGCCGCCTACGACCCCCGCATCGACGCCATCGTCCCCCAGATCACCTGGTACGACCTGGCCGACGCCCTGTTCCCCGACGCCACCGGCCGCGGCCCCGAGAACGGCGTCTTCAAACGCATGTGGGCCGCGCTGTTCTTCAGCAGGGCCTCCGACTCCCCCTTGGCCCCCGGCGGCGGCGGCCTGATCGCCCAGCCCGGCGACACCTCCGACCCGGGAACCGCCCCCACCGGCGCCCCGGCAGCGACCGCCGGACCACCGGCGAGCGCCGATCCGTCCGGGACCGCCGGCCCGCCGGCGACCACCGAGCCCTCCACCTCCGCCCAACCGTCTACAGGCGCCGAACCCTCCGCCTCCGGCCAACCGTCTACAGGCGCCGAACCCTCCGCGAGCGCCGAGCCGTCCGCCTCCGCCGCACCGCCCGCGACCGGCGAGGCCGCCGGGGCGGCGGGGCGGGATGTGCAGTGCGGGCGGTTCCTGCCGGCGATCTGTGACCTCTACCTGCAGGTGGCGCGGAGCGGGCGGGCGACCGCGGACGCGGTGCGGACGTTGCGGGCGTCCAGCCCCATATCCGTGCAGGGCAAGATCCGGGTGCCCACGCTGCTCATCCAGGGCAAACGGGACTCGCTGTTCCCCCTGGGGCACGCGGACGCCAACGCGCGGGCCATCGCCGCGACGGGGGCGCCGGTGGAGGTGGCCTGGTTCGACGGCGGGCACGACGGCGGGGACGGCGAGCCCGAGTGGCTGACCGACCGCACCACCGGCTGGTTCGACCGCTGGCTGAAGAAGGACGGCGCCGCCACCGGGGACGCCTTCACGGTGACCAGGGACGGCGGCCGGGACCCCGGCACCCGCCGTCCCGTCCTGGAGCACGCCACCTCCGGCCGCTACCCCGGCCTGGCCGGGACGGCGACGGTACCGGTCAGGCTCACCGGCCCCGAGCAGCAGGTGGCGACCCCGCCGGGCGGCTCCCCCGCCGCTCTCTCCTCGGTCCCCGGCCTCGGCGCCCTGCTCAGCGCCGCGAGCGGCGCCGGGGCGGCGCTGGACATGCCCGGCCAGGTGGCCGTGTTCGACTCCGAGCCACTGGCGGGGTCGGTGCAGGTGACGGGCTCCCCGGTGGCGAGGATCCTGGTGCGCGGCACGGGCGAGGTCTCCCTGTTCGCCAAGCTCTACGACGTCGGCGGCCCCCGCCCGGTGCTGCCGCAGGGCCTGGTCGCGCCGCTGCGGATCACGGCGACCGAGCAGGGCACGCCGGTCACCGTCACCCTCCCCGCGATCGACCACCGCTTCGCCCCCGGTCACCGGCTGCGGGTGGCGCTGAGCACCACCGACATGGGCTTCACCTCCGACACGGTCCCGGCCGTCCACGGGATCGCCCTGGCCGCCCCCGACCTCACCGTCCCCACCGACCCGGCCCTGCGCCTCACCGCCGGCGGCGTCACCTGGTCCGTCTGGGCCCTCCCCCTGGCGGCCCTGGTCGTCGCGGTCCTCATCCTGCTCACCGTCCGCCGTCCCCACCGCACGAGGGCCGGGGCCGCCGGGGACCCGGTCCCGCTGGAGATCACGGGACTGACGAAGAGGTACCGCAACGGGGAGCTCGCGGTGGACGGGCTGTCGTTCCGGGTGGAGCACGGGCAGGTGCTCGGGCTGCTCGGCCCGAACGGCGCCGGGAAGACGACGACGATGCGCATGCTGATGGGCCTGATCCACCCGGACGCGGGCGAGATCAAGGTGTTCGGGCATGCGGTGACCCCGGGCGCGCCGGTGTTGTCCAGGCTCGGATGCTTTGTAGAGGGACCGGGTTTCCTGCCCCATCTGTCCGGCCGGGAGAACCTGCGGCTGTACTGGCGCGCGACGGGACGGCCGGAACAGGACGCCCGGATGGCGGAGGCCCTGGAGATCGCCGCGCTGGGGGAGGCGCTGGAACGTCCGGTGCGCACCTACTCCCAGGGCATGCGGCAGCGCCTCGCCATCGCCCAGGCCATGCTCGGCCTGCCGGACCTGCTCGTCCTCGACGAGCCGACCAACGGCCTGGACCCGCCGCAGATCGCCGAGATGCGGCGGGTGCTGATCCGCTACGCGCGCGAAGGCCGCACCGTGATCGTCTCCAGCCACCTGCTGGCCGAGGTGGAACAGGTCTGCGACCACGTGGTGGTGATGCACCGCGGCCGCCTGGTCGCCGCGGGCCGGGTCTCCGACCTGCTGGTCGGCGCCACCTCGGCCAACGGCCACAAGGCCCGTCTGGAAGAGGTCTTCCTCGACCTGATCCAGGAGAGATCATGACAAGCGCAGGCACGGGAGAAGACATGGCGAGCCCCGGCACCGAGACGGCCCGCGCGGTGAGCCCCGGTTACTCCCCGAGGCGCACGCTGCCGCTGCGGGTTGAGGCGGTGCGTCAGTTCAAGCGCCGCCGCACCATGGTGATGTTCGGCCTGCTGCTGGCCCTGCCGTGGGTCCTGGTGATCGCCTTCGCCCTGGGTCCCGCCGCGACCCGCCCCGGGAACTTCCGCCTGTCCGACCTGGCGACCCAGGGCGGCCTCAACTTCGCCGCCTTCGTCCTCTCGGTCTCGGCCACCCTCCTGCTGGTCGTGGCGGTGGCCCTGTTCTGCGGCGACACGGTCGCCAGCGAGGCGAGCTGGTCCTCCCTCCGCTACCTCCTGGCCGCCCCCGTCCCCCGCGCCCGTCTCCTGCGCCACAAGCTGATCGTCGCTCTCGGCTACTCCGCCGTGGCCGTCATCGCGCTTCCCCTGATGGCCTTACTGGCGGGCACGGTCGCCTTCGGCTGGAACGACGTCCAGCTCCCCGGCACCGGCGACGTGATCCCCGCCGCCGCCGTCCTCCCCCGCTTCGGCATCGTGATCGGCTACGCCCTGATCAGCCAGCTGGTGGTGGCGGCCTTGGCCTTCCTGCTGTCGGTGAGCACCGACTCCCCGCTCGGCGCCGTCGGCGGCGCCGTGGGCCTGGTCATCGTCAGCAACATCCTCCAGGCGGTCGAGGCCCTGGGCGCCCTCCGCGAGTTCCTTCCCACCTTCTGGAACACCGCCTGGCTCGACGCCCTGGTCCCCGAACTCGACTGGAACGGCATGATCCGAGGCACCGCACTTTCCGTCACCTACGCCGTGATCCTCATAGCCGTCGCCTTCCGCCGCTTCCAGCACAAGGACATCGTTTCCTAGCCCCTCGGCCGTGCGACGGAGCGTCACGGGCCGGGTGTCCTGGGGGCCCGGGTGGGCCGGGTACTTGTGGGGGCGGAGAGATCGGATACTTTCTGTGTGGTCGATGTGGGTTCATGGAACATCGGGGCCGATGTTCTGCAATGATCCTCTCGGTAAATCCTGTCGGATATCGAGCATGACGGACAGTGACTGATGCCCCCCATTGATCAGATAACCACTTTCGCGTCGGACAATCCGGTCGGAACGGCCGTCATCTGCGTCTTCGCCCTCGCCCTGCTCGTCCTCGCGTACATCGCGCTGCGGACGGCCTATCGGGCCGGGGCCCATACCTTCCGGCGGTTCGCGGCCAACCGGCCGGCGGAGGATATTCTCACCATCGTCGCCGCCAGCATCGCCACCGGCGTGTCCGCGCAGGGCATGTGGCGGTTCTCGGGGGACGTCCTCGGGTTCGACGGGCCGCTCCGGCTGCTGCTGTTCGCGTTCATCGAGGTCGCGGTGATCACCAGCGCGGTGCGGGCCCGGCGCAACATGCGGGAGAACTTCTCCGCGGGCATCGACGGGATGGCCGTGTGGGTGCTCACCGGCCTGTCCGCGGTGCTGTCCAGCCTGGACGCGCGCAGCCTGGCGGAGGCCATCTTCCGGCTCGCCGCCCCGCTGGTCGCGGCGTGGCTGTGGGAACGCGGCATGGCCATCGAGCGGCACCGCATCACGGGCCGCTCCCGGATCAAGTGGCGGTTCACGCCGGAGCGGGCGATGGTGCGGCTCGGCCTGGCCGAGGTCAGTGACCGCACGGTCACCGAGGTGGACGCCCACCGCCGCCTGACCCGGGTGGCCCTGGCCGCCAAGCGGGCCCGCGCGCTGCGCGAGGCCGGCGCGTCGGACCGCCGCATGCGCGTCGCGCTGACCAAGCTGGACCGCATGATGGACCAAGCCG
The DNA here is from genome assembly GCF_042658925.1 of Sphaerisporangium aureirubrum. Taxonomy (NCBI): domain Bacteria; kingdom Bacillati; phylum Actinomycetota; class Actinomycetes; order Streptosporangiales; family Streptosporangiaceae; genus Sphaerisporangium; species Sphaerisporangium aureirubrum. Next base: position 105,813 of record NZ_JBHSRF010000012.1, on the reverse strand, counting down.
TGGAGCACACCGGGCTGGCCGTCGACCAGGCGCGCCAGGAGGCGTTGCTGTCCCAGATCGGCGCCCTGTACAACACCAGCGCCCTGATCGACCTGCGCCCGCCGGTGCCCTGGGAGCCCGAGCACGAGGAACCCCGCAACGCCCTCCCCCCCGTGACCTCCGCGCGCGGCCGAGGCTACCCCGACGACGACGAAGAGCCCGAGATGATGCACCAGTCCGCCCCCGTGGTGGACACCGCCCAGCGGGCCGCCCTGCTGCGCTCCGCCCGGGCGTACTGGGACAAGCAGATCGACCGCAAGTTCGTCCCCCGCGCCGCCGACATCGCCCGGGAAACCGGCCTGTCCCTCGCCACCGCCCGCGAATACCGCGCCCTCTGGAAGCTGGAGCCCCGAGCCCACGCCCTCATAGAGGCCGCCTACCGCGAACACGGCATCGTAGACACCGGCACCTTCCCCGCCATCGTCGTCCCCGACACCCCCGACCCCGACCCCTCCACCCCAGTCCTGTCAATGAACGGCGCCTCCCCCACCCTCTGACCCCCAACCCCCCAACGGCCCGGAGGCCCCAACCGGCCCCGGGCCGTCACCATACCCAGACCCCCAAAGTCCCGCAGTCCGCCTCAGCCGGCCCCAAAGGACCGCTCTCCCTACCCCGACGACCACCCCACCCCGAGGGGCCACCCCACGCCGGGGAGCGGCCCCACCCCGAGGGGCCGCCCCATCCCGGGGGAGCCGCCCCATCCCGGGGGAGCCGCCCCATCCCGGGGGAGCCGCCCCATCCCGGGGGAGCCGCCCCACCCGGGGGAGCCGCCCCACCCGAGGGGCCGCCCCACCCGGGGAGCCGCCCCACCCGGGGAGCCACCCCCCGGGGGAGCCACCCCACCCCAAGGGGCCGCCCCAAACCGGCGCCGCGTCGGCGGGACGTTGTACGGCGAATCCGGCGCCGCCGTACGGCGGGAAACCCGCACGTGCCGGGCGCCCTGGGAAATGGTCCTCGCGGAGGGCGCGCTCCGCGCGGAAGGCGCAAGGGCTGTTCCTCAAGCGGGGGACACCCCCGCACCCCCGGCCCTGCCGGGCTCATCCGGCGCCGCCAGGACGCGTTCCGTCAGGCCGGTGTCCCGCCGTACGGCGGCACCGGATTCGCCGTACCACGTCCCACCGACCCGGCGCCGATAAGACGAACCCCGACAAAGCGACGGCGCTTCGCGACGGGGCCGCCGCACGGCGGAAACCCGTGCCTACCGGGCGCCCTGGGAAATGGTCCTCGCGGAGGCCGCGCTCCGCGCGGAAGGCGCAAGGGCTGTTCCTCAAGCGGGGGACGCCCCCGCACCGCCGGGCCTGCCGGGCTCATCCGGCGCCGCCGGGACGCGTTCCGTCAGGCCGGTGTCCCGCCGTACGGCGGCACCGGATTCGCCGTACCACGTCCCACCGACCCGGCGCCGATAAGACGAACCCCGACGAAGCGACGGGGCTTCGCGACGGTGCCGCCGCACGGCGGGAAACCCGCGCGTACCGCGCGCCCCGGAAATGGTCCTCGCGGAGGGCGCGCTGGTGACGTCCCGCCAGGTGCTGTGATTTCCGTGACCGTGATCATGAACGCGCCGCCCTAGGCGCCAGGTAGCGGGCCATCGACACCCTTCACGAAGATCCCCAGGAGTTACACCATTTCAGGGGACGTCACAGGCGCTGCTGCTCCGTGCGGATAGCGCAAGGGCTGATCTCATGCGGGGGGGCACCCCCGCACCCCTGAGTCTGCCGGGGAGCGGGGACCCCCGTACCCCCGAGCCTGCCAGCCCGTCCCTCTCCCACCGCCTTGGCTCCGCTCCTCGAACGTCGCCGCATACGACCTGCGTGCGGTCTCGGCCCGCATCCAGGCCCACCCCGGCCTCGTCGCCCTCTGGGCGCCGTCGACGGCGGCCTCGTCCGCTCCCTTCAGGCCACGACCCCGACGGCTACGCGGCCGAGCTCTACATCGACATCCCCAGAGCCGGCCGGACCGACCCCTACCTGTTCATCAACGCGCCCGCAGGCCCTTTCGCCTGTGCCATCCGGGCCGCCACCATCCCTGATGAAGCCGTTACAGGAAGTACATGTAGTCGAACCGTGTCGGCGACACCCCGGCCAGTAGGTCGTCGGTGACCGGGAAGCCGCCGTAGACGGGCTGCCTTCTTCCGCATGCTCTCCGGCGTGCGAAAGCGTCCTGCCGGATGCCTTGAAGCCACCTCACGGCAGAGGAGCGTCCCCGAGTGTGGCGACGGTGTGGAGGTATGGGGCAGGTAGCGTGCAAATCATCGTACGGATGAGGCGGCGCACCTACCGTCGCGAGTATGCGGACGGTGGATGTACTGGTCGTGGGCGCGGGGCTGGCCGGTCTGCGCACAGCCTGCCTGCTCGCGCGACGGGGGCTGGACGTGATGGTGGTCGACCGTCGCAGGTCCTTGTCGGCCGGCATCCGCACGACAGGGATCTTCGTGCGCCGCACCCTCGACGACTTCGACATGCCGGAGCACCTGCTCGGGCCGGGGGTCCGGGACGTGCTGCTGTATCCGCCGTCGCGGCGGGCGCCGATCCGGCTCACCAGCGACCGGGACGAGTACCGCGTGGCCGACATGGCGGCCGTCTACGAGCATGCGCACCGCGCGGCGGAGTCGGCCGGGGCACGGGTCTTCTTGGGCGTACGGTACGTCGACGCGTCGCGGGGTTCTGTGCGGTTCGTGGGTGCGGAACCGGTGACGGCCCGGTTCATCGTCGGCGCGGACGGCGCCCGCTCCCGGGTGGCCCGTGATCTCGGCCTCGATGTCAACCGGCGCTTCCTCGTCGGCGCCGAGCTCGTCTACCCGATCGCGCCGGGCACGACCGCCCCGGCGTTCCACTGCGTGCTGGACCCCCGGATCGCCCCGGGATACCTGGGATGGGTCATCGACGACGGCCGGCATGCGCACGTCGGCGTCGCCGGATACCCGAACGCGATGCGCACCGGCATCCGCCACCTGCTCGACGCCTTCGCCGCCGATGCGCCCGGCACCACACCACCGGCCGGCCCGGTCGAGCGCCGAGGTGGCCCGATCCCGGTCGGCGGTGTGCTGCGACGCTTGGCATGCCCCGCCGGCCTGCTCGTCGGAGACGCGGCCGGCGCGGTGTCACCGCTGACGGCCGGCGGCTTGGACCCCTGCTTACGCATGTCCGAACTCGCCGCGGCCGTCACCGCCGCATACCTGCGCACCGGCGACCAGCGCATGCTGAGCCAGTACGACGGAAACGCGCTACGGACCCGCTTCCGAGGCCGGCTGCTACTGCGCCGCGCGTTCGCCGGCATCCGCTCCCCCGCCGCCGCAGAGGCGGCGGTGACCGCACTACGCGGCCGCGCCGGTCGCGCCTTGACGGCGCGGATCCTGTTCGGCGACGGCTCGTTTCCCGAAGTCAACCCACACCTCGCGGACCTGGCGATCGACCACCCTGACTGATCCCGGAAAGCGATCCATCCCGTTCCGGAGGGACCCTCGGCCAGGCGCGCGGGTACGCCTCGGCCCGGGGCACGGCTACGGCGGGACACGGTGAGCCCGGCAGGGCCGGGGGTGCGGGGGCATCCCCCGCAGGAGAACAGCCCTTGCGCCTTCCGCGCGAAGCGCGGCCTCCGCGAGGACCATTTCACCGGGCGCCCGGGTACACCGGGGGCTCCAGGCCTGCGTGAGGACCATTTCCAGGCGACCGGCATGGTGGGGGTAGCGGTGTGTGACGTGCCCGTTCATCTGTGGGGAGGGGGGCTCGGCCCGGGGGGCCGGGGTTAGCCCCAGTGGGGTGGGCGTTCCTCTAGGAGGTGGGAGACATCGTCGGGGGAGGGCCAGTCGCCCCAGCCTGAGTCGGTGTCGTCGCTTGTCTGGTCGGGTAGCACCGGCAGTCCCTCGTCGTGGAGGTCCACCGGACGCAGGTCATCCGGCTCGTGCGCAGTCACGGGGTCAATGCTACGCGGGTGGCGGGATGGTCGATCGCACCACCCGAAAAACCCCCGCAAATCCCTACGAATCAGCTGGTCGGCGGCTCGGATGGAGGGTGGGGAGGGCGTGTCAGGACCGGGACAGTGGGGACGGGACACGGGTACGATGCGGGGCAGACAGCACGCCGGGACGAGACCCGTGAGGCGGCCATGGCAACCCCCGCAGGATGGCGCAGAGAGGGCAACTTACCCGCGGAGCTGACGAGCTTCGTCGGACGTGACCGGCTGCTGGCCACGGTCAGACGGCGCCTCCAGGACGCGCGTCTCGTCACGATCACCGGCATCGGCGGCGTGGGCAAGTCCCGCACCGCCCTGCGCGTCGCCCATCAGGTCGGCCAGCAGTTCCCCGACGGCGTCTGGTACGTGGACCTTTCCCGCCTGCAGGACCACACCATGGTGCGCCACGCCGTCAACGCCGCACTAGGCATCGCCGACCAGTCGGCCCGCCCGGAGGTCGAGACCCTCACCGAGTGGCTGTCGGCCCGCAGGCTGCTGCTGGTCGTCGACTCCTGCGAGCACCTCATCGACGCGTGCGCCGAGCTGATCGACCGGGTGCTGCGCGACGCGCCGCAGGTGCGCGTCCTCGCCACCAGCAGGCAGTCCCTCGGCGTGCCCGGCGAACAGTCCATCCCCATCGCCCCGCTGCGGGTACCCGGCGAGGAAGCCGGGGAGAGCCCTTTCCTCAACGAGTCGGTGCAGCTGCTCACCGAGCGGGCGACGGCCGTCGTGCCGGACTTCACGGTCGACGAGGACAACATCGCGGCCGTCTCCGAGCTGTGCCGGCGGCTGGACGGCATCCCGCTGGCGATCGAGCTGGCGTCGGTGCGGCTGCGCGCGCTGTCGGTGGAGCAGATCCTGGCCCTGCTGACCGACCGCTTCAGCCTGCTGGCCGGCGCGAGCCGCACCGCGCTGCCGCGCCACCAGACGCTGCGGGCCGCGATCGGCTGGAGCCACGAGCTGTGCGAGCCCGCCGAGCGGCTGCTGTGGGCCCGGCTGTCGATCTTCTCTGGCGACTTCGAGCTGGAGGCGGCCCGTTACGTCTGCGCCAGCGAGGACCTCCCCGCCGAGCGCATCGTCGACCTGATCGCCGGGCTGGTCGAGAAGTCGATCCTGCTGAGCGGCAACGAGCGCATCGGCGTGCGGTACCGGCTGATCGACACGCTGCGCCACTACGGCAAGGAATGGCTGGACAAGCTGGAGGAGGGCGACTGGGTGCGGCGCCGCCACCGGGACTACTACCTCCAGGTCGCCCAGCGCGGCGAGCACGCCTGGTCGGGCCCGCGCCAGGTCTACTGGTTCGGCCGCATGCGCCAGGAGCACGACAACATCCGCGCCGCGCTCGACTACTGCCTGCGCGATTCGCAGGAGGCGCGCACCGGCCTGGAGCTGCTGTCCTCGCTGTGGTTCATGTGGGTGGCGTGCGGGTTCGCCCGGGAGGGCCGTCTGTACCTCGAACGGGCGCTGCACGCCTGCGTCGAGCCGAGCAAGGAACGTTGCAAGGCGCTGTGGGTGCTCGCCTACGTCCGCAACGCGCAGGGCGACACCACGGCGGCGCTGGAGGCCGCGGAGCAGTGCGCGTCGGACGCGGTGCGGGTCGGCGACTCCATCGCGGTGATCCTCGCCACCAAGATGCAGGGCACGGTGGCGTTCCTCCAGGGCGATCTGCACAAGGCGACCGCCCTGCTCGGCGTCGCGATCGAGTTCCACCGCAGCGGGCGCGAGCTCAACCCCGGGCTGCTGCCGGCCATCGCCGAGCTCGCGGTGGTGCTCACCCAGCAGAACGAGCTCGCCGAGGCCGAGTCGCTGCTGCGCGACTGCCGCCAGCTGTGCACCGAGCGCGGGGAGCTGTGGCTGCGCTCGTACGCCATCTGGGCGACGGCGTCGATCGAGCGGATGACCGGCCGCACCGAGCAGGCGGTGCTGAGCGCCCAGGAGGCGCTGCGGATCAAGCGGGACTTCCACGACGTGCTCGGCGCGGTGCTGGCGATGGAGACCCTGTCCTATCTCGCCGTCGAGCAGGGCGACGGCGTGCGGGCGGCGCGCATCCTCGGCGCGGCCCAGTCCAACTGGAAGCTGTTCGGGCTGCCGCTGTTCGGCTCGCCGTTCTTCGGCACCGAGCACGAGGCGTGCGTGAAGGAGTGCAAGCGCATCCTCGGCGAGGACGTCTTCGTCGAGGCGTACCAGCACGGCAGCACGATGAACTTCGAAGAGGCCGTCAGCTACGCCATGGGCGAGATCGACGCGCCCGAGGTGGCCGTCGGCTGACCCGGCGCGATCAGGGCGGCGGGACCGTGTCAGTTGTGGCGGTGGTGCGGATGTCGGTGGTGCGGTCGGGGCTGGGAGTGGCCCTGCCAGGCCCTGGTGTACCGGGTGCTGGTCAGCGAGTAGGCGATGCTGCCGCTGATCCAGTGCTCCAGGCCGCGGACGTAGGCGTCCACCGCGGGCGAGGTGAGCCGTTCCAGCCGTACGCGCAGGTCCTGCATGCCGCTGATCGCCTCGTCGCGCATCCGGCCGATGAGGTTCATCGCGTCCTGGATGGACCGATGCCGGTGCCGCGACAACACGCTGACCAGGTTGTTGCGGGCGTTCACCCCGCCGCGCTCCTTGGCGTAGGACAGCAGGTCGTTGTCCCAGACCACGACGTCGTTGGCGAACTGCGTGATCGCCCGGGTGTCGGGGTGCCGCCACTCGGCGGCGGTCAGCGGGTGGCCGGCGGCCAGGTCGATGAGCGCGAACACGGTGAGCATGGCGCCCGTTCGACGGCGCATGAAGATGTAGTCGCCGTAGGTGGGCACGATGTCGTCCTCGCGGTTGGCCGCCTCCCAGACCTGGGCGAAGAGATAGTCCTTTGTGACCCATCGCCAGCGGTCCAGCTGGTCGGGGTTGCCCGCCTCGGCGACTCGCAGCTTGACGTCCAGCAGGGCGCGGGCGAACGGGTCCGCCGCCTCCTCGCCGGCCCCGGCGTCGTCCAGCACGGCGAGCAGTTGCGGCAGCGCCCTGGCGATCTCCGCGGCCCGCCGGTCGGACTCGCAGAAGGCGTCGTCAAAGGCGAACAGCCACACGCACCAGTCGGTGACCAGGCGCAGCTCGGACGGCTCGGCGTAGGGGTAGGTGCGGGCCCCCAGCCAGCCGTACGCGGCCTCACGGTATCGGTCCAGCTCGGCCTGGTCGCTGATCATGTGGCTCGCGACCAGCCACGAGTACGTCTCCCTGTCCACCTGGTCCACGTGCGGGTTGATAAGGCTGGGGAACGGGCACGACAAACGCGGGAGAACAAGCTCGGACGGCGCTATTTCAGCCATCTCCATATCATGGCAATAAAAATGCACCGCAACTACAACGTGTTGCCCGGCACCCTGACACCGTACCGCCGCCCACCCCCGCGACCTGGCATTTCACGACGCACGGCCGCCAGGCGGCGCGTCACCGCGTCCTCCGGGCCGGGAGTTTCCCCCGCCGAACCATTCCAGGTATTCATCGTGGCCGAACATGCGGGCCGTGGCCACGGCGGACGGGGTGCCCTCGGCGGGGTCGGCCCCGGCGTCCAGCAGGGCCCGCACCACCTCGGGCTCCTTCTTGAAGACCGCCCCGGCCAGCGGGGTCTGGCCCCGGTCGTTGGCCCGGGAGGGATCGGCGCCCCGCGCGACCAGCGCCCGCACGGTCTCGGCGTGGCCGTGGTAGGCGGCCAGCATCAGCAGGGAGTCGCCCTTGTCGTTGGTGAGGCCGGCCGGGACGCCCGCGTCGACGTACGCGCACAACTGCTCGGTGCGCCCGGCCCTCGCCATCGCGAACAGCCTGGTCGCGAGCTCCTCCACGTCGTCGTCATCCCGCACGAGGTCCATTCTGCACCCGGGTCCCGGGCGGCCGGCGGCACGGTCGTGTCCACCTGCCGACTCGCCCGGCGGAATCCACAGCGCATCCCATAGGTTCTCTCTTCAGGACGATAGAAAGGCTGGGACCCGAGGTGTTCGACCCGACGGATCTTTACCGGCTCAGCGGCGATGTGCCCGAGCTGACCGATCCGGTGCTGCTCTACCACTTTGAGGGCTTCGTGGACGCGGGAGGGGCCGGCAGGCTCGCCGTCGGGCACCTGCTCGCCGAACTGGAGCACCGGGTCGTGGCGACGTTCGACGTCGACCGCCTTCTCGACTACCGGTCGCGGCGCCCGATCATGACCTTCGACACCGACCGGTGGGTCGACTGCGAGGCCCCTGAGCTGGCGGTGCGCCTGGCCCACGACACCACGGGCACGCCGTTCCTGGTGATGAGCGGCCCGGAGCCCGACCGCGAGTGGGAGCTGTTCACCGAGGCGGTGGGCGCGCTGGCCACCAGGCTGAAGATCGGCAAGCTTGTCACCATGCACGGCATCCCGATGGCGGCGCCGCACACCCGGCCGCTCGGCGTGACCGCGCACGGCACCAAGCCCGAGCTGCTCACCGGGCCGGGCAGCCCGTTCGGCAAGATCCAGGTGCCGGGCAGCGCCGCCGCGCTCCTGGAGTTCCGCCTCGGCGCCCGGGGCCACGACGCGCTCGGGTACGCCGTCCACGTCCCCCACTACCTGGCGCAGGCGGAGTACCCCCGGGCTGCCGTGACCGCCCTGGAGGCCGTCACCCGCAGCACCGGGCTGGTGTTCCCGATGGAGAACCTCCGGGACGCGGCCGAGAAGACCACGGCCGAGATCGAGGAGCAGATCGTCGCGTCCGAGGAGCTGTCCACCGCGATCAAGGGCCTGGAGCAGCAGTACGACGCGTTCACCGCGGGCGCCGAGCACGAGAACCTCATGGCCGAGCCCACCCCCATGCCCACCGGCGACGAGCTGGCGGCGCAGTTCGAGCGTTTCCTGGCCGAGCGGGACGAGCGCGACTCCTGACGTCCCGCCGCGCCTTTCCCGGGCGGCGCGCCGGGAGGGGGCGTCAGTCCCGCAGGCGGGAGCGCAGCGCCGCCGCGTCGGCGGCCGTCCAGCCGTGGCGGTCGAGCCAGCCGAGCGGGCCGTCGTAGTCCGCGCCGAGGGAGTCCAGGAAGAACTCCATGTACTCGGGCCGCGGCCGGTGGCTGTCGGGGGGGCGCGAGTCGAGGTCGTCGCGGTAGGTGGAGCTGCCGCGCAGCCGGCCGAGCAGGGACTCCAGCCGGTCTCCGGTCGCCACGTAGTCGGCCACGATGGCCTCGCGGGTGACGTCCGCCACCGACAGCGCCAGCGCGGACACCACCCCGGTGCGGTCCTTGCCTGCCGCGCAGTGCACGATGGCCGCGCCGTCGCCGTACGCCAGCACCCGCAGCGCCGCGAGCACCGAGTCGGGCCGGTCGCGCAGGTAGGCCGTGTAGAAGCCGACGACCCTGACCTCGGCGACCTTGTTCTCGTGCCGTCCCTGCCAGGGCAGCACCCGGTCACCGTCGATCCTGGCCGCCGCCTCGCGGGCCTCGGCCTCGGCGGTGGCGCGCAGCGGGACGGCGGAGGTGTCGGCCTCCACGTCGGTGTGCCTGCCGGCCTCGGCGAACAGGGTGTGGTGGTGAATGGTCACGTCGGGCACCCGCGTGAGGGGGCCCGGTCCCTCCAGGTCGACCTCGGCGTGGGAGCGAAGGTCCACCACGTCGCGCAGCTTGAGCTCCCCGAGGAGCCGCTCGATGTCCGGGTCGCTGAGGTCCTGGAGGTTGTCGGCCCGGAGCACCCGGCCGAACCTCGTCGTTCCGCCGTCCAGCGTGGGGAGACCGCCTAGGTCCCGCACGTTGACGGCGCCGTCCAGATCTATCCACCTCGTTAGTTCGTTCATCACTCCCCAGCGTATATGCGTTATATGTCCACACAGGGAATGCGGCAGAGGCACAGTGTGGAAAGAAGTTGAAGTGTCCACCACGTGGCGACCACCCCGGCCCGCGACGCGCTGATCCCGGCGTGGAGCGGTCCCGATCAGGCCCGGCCGCCTCTGCGAAGGAGCTCACGTGGAGCGTCCGGTGCCGCCGCCCGTCCCGGTCCTGGACCCGGCCCTCCCCCCGGACGTGGCGCGCTCCCTGCGCGACGGCCCCGAGGCGCTCAGGGCGGTGCGCGCCGGGGTACGGCCGCCGCCGCCCGGACCGAGCCCCGCGATCGTCCTGACCGTCAGCCTCTTCCTGCTGCTCGGGCTGATCTTCACCGGGCCGTGGGGCATGTTCGCCATGGGGGCGGCGCTGGTGTGCGTCGGCGGGGCGCAGGCCCTGGCCGCCGATCCCCGGCCCCGGGCGGCCCGGCGCCGCCTGCGGGTGGCCGCCCGGCACGCCGACCGGTTCGTGCTGCCGTCCGACCTGGACGCCGAGGGCCGCGAGCTGATGGCGAAGGCGCAAGCGGCGGTCGGCGAGGTGCTCGGCTCGGGGATCAACCGGGACCGCCTGCTCGACGACCTCGACAACGCCGTCACCCTGCCCGCCGAGCTGTGGAACCTCGGCCTGCGGCTGGCCGAGCTCGGCCGCGCCAGGGCCGAGCACGAGCGGATCGTGCCGAAGGACCTGCCGAGCGACATCGCCGAGATCTTCGAGCCGTACGACCAGGCGCTCGGCCTGGCGCGCCGGGCGCTGGCCGCGCGGGTGGCCGCCCTGGAGGCCTACGCGCGCGAGGTGCGGCGGGCCGACGCCGTCTACCGGGCCTACCGGCAGCTCGGGGTACTCAGGGAGCGCACCGGCGAGTACCAGCGGCTGGTGGCGGAGAACACCGTGGACCCGCCGTCCGCCGTGCCGATCGGCCGGCTCGGCGAGCAGGCCGAGGACGTGGAGCGGGTGTTCCGGCGGAGCATCGACGAGGCGAGGAAGGCCGGCGGCCACCTGCTCTCCCTGACCGCCTGAGCGAAGATTTTCCCTGCTCCCGGAGCCGCCGGATCGCATGGCACGACATGTGTCCGAAACCTCCATGACATCGTTTTACCGGTCCATCCCACCCGTTCGTAATTGAGCGACCCGAAAACCGGTAATCGGTCCATCGGATGCCCGATTCAAATGTCCTGCCTGCTAATTGCACGGAGTGATGATCTCCCCTTTAATCTCCTACGGGCATCGACCCGGGAAGGGAGGGGGGATCCCGTCATGACCACGCTCATCGAGGTCCGTGACGCCGGCGTCCGTTACCTCTCCACCGGGCTCCCCGCGCTCGGCCCGGTGAGCCTCACGGTGCGGCCCGGCGATCTCACTCTGGTGAGCGGGCCGTCCGGCTGCGGCAAGAGCACCCTGCTCCGGCTGATCAACGGCCTCATCCCCCACTCCTACCGCGCCGAGATCACCGGCGAGGTGCTGATCGGCGGGCGCCCGGCGGCCGGGCGGAGCATCCGCGACCTGTCGGCGGTGGTCGGCACCCTGCTCCAGGACCCGCGCACCCAGATCGTCGGGACGACCGTGGCGTCCGAGATCGCCTTCGGCCCGGAGAACCTCGGGCTGCCCCGCGCCGAGATCAGGCGCCGGATCGACGAGGTCGCGGCCCGGGTCGGCGTCACGCACCTGCTGGACCGCCCCACCGCGGGGCTGAGCGGCGGCGAGCTGCAGATGGTGGCCTTCGCGGGGGTGCTGGCGATGCGCCCCCAGGTCGTCATAGTGGACGAGCCGCTGGCCAACCTGGACCCCGCGGCCGGGTTGCGGCTGATGGGCGAGATACGGCGGTTCGTGGACGAGGGCGGCGCCGCGGTCGTCGTCGAGCACCGCGTCGAGGAGATCCTGGACTCCGGCCCCACCGAGGTCCTGTACCTCGACGACGGCGTCGCCCGCTACCAGGGCCCGGTGGACGGCTTCCTTCGGGTGGCGCCGATCGGGCAGGTCAAGCTGCCGTTCGGCACGCTGGTGTCCCGCGCCGCCGAGCTGCCGCCCACGCCCGCGCCGCCGCCGCGCGCCGCCGCGCCCGGCCCGGAGCCGCGCCTCGAGTACCGCGCGGCGAGCCTCGGCTACGGCACGCGCACCGTGCTGTCCGGCGTGGACCTCGCGCTCGGCGCCACCGAGCGGGTGGCGGTGCTCGGCCCCAACGGCGCGGGCAAGTCCACGCTGCTGCGCGCCGCCGTGCTGCTGATCGCCGCCCAGCGGGGCGAGGTGCTGGTGGACGGCTCCCCCATCGCCGAGCGGTCGGTGCTCAGCCTGGCGACGACGTTCGGGTACGTCTTCCAGCATCCCGGCCAGGCGCTGTTCAGCCCCACCGTCCGCCAGGAGCTCGCCTTCGGGCCGCGCAACCTCGGCTGGGACGCCGAGCGCATCGCCGAGGAGTCCTCCCAGGTGCTGAGGGCCATGCTGCTGGACCGCGAGAAGGACATCCTGGACCGCCCGCCGCGCACGCTGTCGTTCGGCCAGCAGCGGCGCCTGACCGTCGCCCTCGCGCTCGCCATGCGCCCCCGCACGCTGGTGCTGGACGAGCCGACCGCCGGGCAGGATCTGCGCACCACCACCGAGTTCATGGGCCACGCGCTCGCGGCGGGCAGCGTGGAGAGCGTCTACTTCATCACCCACGACGTCGACCTCGCGCTGACCTACGCCGACCGCGTCGTGGTGGTGGACGACGGCCGCGTGGTCGCCGACGGCACGCCCGCCGCGCTGGCGCGTGCGAAGGACGTCTGGGCGGGCGCCGGGCTGCGGGCCACCAGCCTGGTCCGGGCGATCCGCGACCATCTGCCCGAGGCGGGGACCCTGCCCCACCCTTTCGACCTCGCGCGCGGCCTGCCGCCCCATAAACGTTCCAACCCCTCCCCCCAGGAAGGAACCATCCCATGAGTGCAGAAAGCGCGGGTGCGACGGCGCCGCGAGAGCCTCTCTTCGCCATCTCCTCCCGCACGGTGGTGTTCGGTGCCGTGGGCGCCGCGCTGTACGCCGTGCTCGGCCTGTTCAGCTTCGTCATCCCCGGCACCCAGAACGTCACGGTCCGCCCGGCGTTCGCCCTGGTGCCGTTCTTCGGCAAGCGGTTCGGGATCATCGCCGGATTCTTCGTCGGGTTCGTCGGCAACGCGATCATCGACCTGATCCAGGGCTCCGGCCTGACGTACTGGAACTGGAGCGTCGCCAACGGCCTGGTCGGCGCGTTCGCCGGGCTGATCTTCGCCTACATCCCGCCGATCACCGGTGAGGCGCTGCGCCTGGTGGTGACCGCGCTCGGCTCGCTGCTCGCCACGGCGCTCGGCCTGCTGTTCGTGATCACCGACATCTGGCTGCAGGGCATCAGCTTCGAGACCTTCCTCACCCTGAACTACGGGCCGGTCCTGCTCGCCAACGGCATCGCCGTCGTCGTGCTGACCCCCGCGCTGGACGCCATCTGGGAACCGCTGTCCAAGCGGACGGGACGGTAACCGGGTGGATGTCACGCCCCGGTATCTCGGCGCGGGCTCCTTCCTCAGCCGCCGCGACCCCCGCGTGCTGCTGGTGGTGCCCGCGCTCTACCTCGTGGCCGTGGCCGGGATCGACGACCTGCGCGCCGTGCTGGCGTGCACGGTCGTCGCCCTGGTGTACTACCGCGCCGCGGGCATCCCGTGGCGCGGGGTACGCGCCAACTGGGCCTTCATGCTGACCTTCAGCACGCTCCTCGTGGTGGCCAACAGCATCCTGACCGGGGCGGACACCCGGACCGCCGGCGCCGAGCTGTTCACCGTGCCCCTGACCGGTACGGTTATCACCTGGGCCACGCTGTCCTACGCCGCCACGCTGCTGGTGCGGTACGTGTCGCTCGCCATGGTGGGCTTCCCTGTGGCGTTCAACATCGCGCCCACCGACCTCGGCGTGGCGTTCGCCCGGCTCGGGCTGTCGCAGCGGCTGGCCTACGGCGTGGACCTCACGTTCCGGTTCCTGCCGTCCACCTGGGCGAGCCTGCAGGAGACCGTCGACGCGCAGCGCATCCGCGGATACGAGCACAGCCGCAGCCGCAACCCGGTGAAACGGCTGCTCACCCTGAAACCGGTGGTCATCCCGCTGACGGTCAACGCGCTGGTCGACGCGGAGGACACCACCAACGCGATGGACCTGCGCGGCTTCGGCGGCAGGCACCGCACCTGGATGCGGGAGCTGGCGTTCGACCGCACCGACCGCCTGGTGCTCGGCGGCTTCGCCGCGCTGGCCGCGATCATGATCGTCGCCCGTGTTCTCGGCCTGACGGAGCACGTATGGGTGCCGTGATCCACTCGGCACCGCTGATCGTCCCCGTCTCCCGCCCGCCGATCCGCGACGGAGCGGTGGCCGCGCACCACGGCAGGGTGCTGGCGGCCGGGCCGCGCAGGGAGATCCGCGCCACCCATCCCGACGCCGAGGAGATGCGCTGGCCGGGCATGATGGTGGCCGGCCTGATCAACGCGCACACCCATCTGCAGTTCACCCGGATGGCCGAGGTGGGGCGGCAGTCCCACGACACCTTCGAGGACTGGTCCAGCGCCTTCGACGCGGTGTACTTCGCCAGCGCCGACACCGACTGGGCCGCCAGCGCCCGCGAGGGGGCGTACCTGGCGCTGCGGCACGGCACCACGGCCGTCGCGGACGTGGTGACCGACGTGGAGGTGCTGCCGATCCTCGCCGAGACCGGCCTCGGCGGCGTCTCCTACCTTGAGGTGCTCGGCGACACCGACGCCACCTGGGCGGCGACCGGGCGGGACCGCCTGACCACCCGGGTCCGCGAGTCCGGCGCCGTCGGCATCTCGCCGCACGCCCCCTACACCCTGGACACCGGGGTGCTGGCCGACCTCGCCGTGCTGGCCCGCGCGTTCGGGCTGCGCCAGCACATCCACCTGCTGGAGTCGGTGCACGAGCGGGAGTACACCGTGTCGGGCACCGGGCCGATCGCCCGGCTGGTGCGCGACCTCGGCTTCGACTTCCAGATCCTGCGCGCCGGCGGCACAGGCCACGGCCCGGTCGCCTTCCTCGACTCGCTCGGCCTGCTCGGCCCCGAATGCCACGTCGCGCACGGCGTGCACCTCGACGCCGGCGAGCGCGCCCTGCTGCGCGAGCGCCACGTGAGCGTGGCGCTGTGCCCGCGGTCCAACCAGGCGCTCGGCCTGGAGGGGCCGCCGATCGCCGCGCTGCTGGAGGAAGGCGGGCCGATCGCGGTGGGCACGGACTCGCTGGCCTCCGCGCCGTCGCTGGACCTGCTGGAGGACGTGCGGCTGCTGCGCGACCTGGCACGCAAGCAGGGGTACCGGCACCCCGACCTGTCGCGGCGGCTGGTGGAGGCCGCGACCGCCGGGGGCGCGCACGCACTCGGGCTCGGCACCGGGCCCGGCAGGATCGGCACGCTCGGGCCGGGCGCGCGGTGCGACTTCGCCGTCTTCGCCGTCGAATCCGGCGGCCGCAACCCCTATGACACGCTGGTCGAGGACGGCGCCGGCCGCTGCGTCGCGACCGTGACCGGAACCGGCCGGGCCGGGCGCGTCCATCCGGCCACCCTCTCCCCGCAGGACATCCCGTGACCCCCCACCCGGAGGTGCGCCGTGGGCGCCAGCTCCCCCGTCTTTGATCCGGGCGCCGCGTTACGCCGGGTCGCCTCCTACCGGCCCGGCGGCCAGGCCGGGTCCCCGGCGCGGCTGCGGACCATCCGGTTCAAGCTCTACTCCCTGCTGTGCCTGCCGATCGCGGCGCTCATGGTGTTGTGGGTGTTCATCACCGGGCACACCGTCCGGGACTACTTCGAGCTGCGCCGGGCCGTCACGCAGTTCGACCAGGTGGCCACGCCCGCCGCGAAGCTCGCGGGAGCCCTCCAGCAGGAACGGCGCCTGTCGTCCATCTACGTGAGCAGCGGCGTGCCGGACGGGGGGCGGCTGTCGGCCGCGCGCAAGCGCACCGACGCGGCGGTGTCGCTGTTCCACCAGCGGGCCACCTCGCTGGAGGGCCTGTCGGCCATCGGCCCCGAGGTGCTGGCGGACGTCACCGAGCTGGAACGCCAGGCGCAGGGCCTCGGCGCGATCAGGCAGGACGTGGACGGGCGGGCGCTGGACCGCCTGCGGGTGATCCAGGAGTACACCAGGGTCCAGGACACCCTGTACGGCATGTACGACCGGCTCGTCACCGTGCCGGAGGTGGCGCTGTACCGCCAGGCCTCGGGGCTGCAGACCGTGGTGCGCTCCCGCGAGCTGCTGTCCCAGGAGGACGCGCTGCTCACGGCGGCGATCCTGCGCGGCTCGCTGCCGGGCCACGAGCGGCGGGCCCTCGCCGAGATGGTGGCCGGGCGGCGGCTGCTGCTCGCCCGCGGCGTCGGCGCCCTCGACGCCGAGCTGCGGCGGCCGTACGACCAGCTGCTGGACTCGGCCGACTATCGGCAGCTCACCACGATGGAGAACCAGGTGCTGTCCAGCGAGGGCCTGCCCGCCTTGGTGAACGGGTGGCAGTCCCTGGCCGACGCCCTCGGGCAGCGGCTGGACCGGCTGTCGGCCGACCGTGAGGCGCTGCTCACCACCCGGGCCGACACGAACGCCTGGCGGCTGATCGCCGAGATCGTGGCCGCGGGCGGGCTCGGCCTCGTCGCGATCGTCGCCGCCCTCATCCTGTCCGCCCGGCTCGGGCGCGGCCTCGCGGAGGAGCTGGCCGACCTGCGCAGCGCGGCCCTGGAGCTGGCCGACGTGCAGCTGCCGCGGGTGGTGCGCAAGCTGCGCGACAGCGAGGCGGTGGATGTGGAGTCCGAGGCGCCGCCCGTCGTCATCACCGGAACCACGCTGGAGGCGCAGGACGTCGCCCAGGCGCTCACCACCGTGCGGCGCACCGCCATCGAGGCCGCCGTCGGCCAGGCGGACCTGCGCAACGGCGTCAGCCACGTGTTCCGCAACCTGGCGCGGCGCAACCAGTCCCTGCTGCACCGGCAGCTCACCCAGCTGGACACCATGCAGCGCAAGACCAACGCGCCCGACTCGCTCGCCGACCTGTACCGGCTCGACCACCTCACCACCCGCATGCGCCGCCAGGCCGAGGGCCTGATCATCCTGTCCGGCGCCCCCGCCGGGCGCGCCTGGCGCCGTCCCGTCCCCGTGCACGACGTGGTCCGCGGCGCCGTCACCGAGGTCGAGGAGTACTCGCGCGTCACCGTCCTGCCGATGTCCGACGCGGCCATCGCCGGGACCGCCGTCGCCGACGTCATCCACCTCCTGGCCGAGCTCATCGAGAACGCCACCGTGTTCTCGCCTCCCAGCACCCGCGTCCAGATCCGGGGCGAGCTGGTGGGCCGCGGCTTCGCCGTGGAGGTGGAGGACCGCGGCCTCGGCCTCACCGAGGACGACCGCGAGGAGATCAACCGCCGCCTGGCCGACCCTCCCGAGTTCAACCTCGCCGACAGCGACCGCCTGGGCCTCTTCGTGGTGAGCCGCCTGGCCGCCCGCCACCAGGCCAAGGTGACCCTCCGCCGCTCCCCCTACGGCGGCACCACCGCCGTGGTCCTCCTCCCCTCCTCCATGATCATCCTCCCGGACGGGGACCTCCCCCCCGACCCTCATCCCGCCCACCCCCTCGCCCGGAACCCTCACCCGGACCCGGCGTTGCATGATCCGAAAAACCCCTGAAACTTTCGGCGATTTTGGCCCCCAAATCTGAAAGTTAACTGGCGGCTCTGACAAGGCAGGCTCCGGCCTTGATCGGTTAAGTTAACGCTCTGACCAGGCAAAATCGATTTACTTGAGAGATCATTAGCCAAGATCAGGTTTCGGCGACATTTCCGAAAGTTATTGACAGCTCACCGAAAGCCGACCCATACTTTCGCCAATCGACAGCCCCCCAACCACTGTCGACTCAGGTCCCTTCCGCGACCTGCCTCTCCGGTCGTCGACCGCCCGACGACCGGCCACACCCCCGCGTTGCTACGACGCCGACGCGCGGTGGCCGTGACGCCGGTCACCGGCGGTCCCGTGTCGTATCACGCTGCCTGGCCTCCGGTCGGCCTCACGAGGAGGAAGCACGCACATGAACGACGTCCCCACCCACCGGAAGCGCCGCGGACGCGGCCATCCCCTGCTGTTCGCCGCCCGTGTCTGCGCCATAGTGGCGGTCGCGATCATCACGATGCTGCCGAGCATGGCCAACGCGGCCGTGACGACCAACCAGACCGGCACCAACAACGGCTACTTCTTCTCGTTCTGGACCGACAGCCAGGGCACGGTCTCCATGGAGCTGGGGTCCGGCGGCAACTACAGCACCTCGTGGCGCAACACCGGTAACTTCGTCGCCGGCAAGGGCTGGAACCCCGGCACCCGCAGGGCCGTGACCTACTCGGGCAGCTTCAACCCGTCCGGCAACGCGTACCTGACGCTGTACGGCTGGACCAGAAGCCCGCTGGTGGAGTACTACATCGTCGACAACTGGGGCACCTACCGGCCCACGGGCACCTTCAAGGGCACGGTCACCAGCGACGGCGGCACCTACGACATCTACCAGACGACCCGCTACAACGCCCCCTCCATCGACGGCAACCAGACGTTCAACCAGTACTGGAGCGTCCGGCAGCAGAAGAAGACCGGCGGCACCATCACCGCGGGCAACCACTTCGACGCGTGGGCCCGTAACGGGATGAGCCTGGGCAACCACTACTACCAGATCCTCGCCACCGAGGGTTACCAGAGCAGCGGCAGCTCCAACATCACGATCGGCGGCTCCGGCGGTGGCGGCGGCGGCGGGACCACCACTCCCCCGCCCGGCGGCGGTGGCGGCGGCGGCTGCACCGCGTCCCTGTCCGCGGGCCAGTCGTGGAGCGACCGCTACAACCTCAACGTCTCGGTCAGCGGCTCCAGCAACTGGACCGTCACGATGAACGTCCCCTCCCCCGCCAGCGTCCTGTCCACCTGGAACGTCAGCGCCAGCTACCCCAGCGCACAGGTCCTGACCGCGAGGCCCAACGGCAGCGGCAACAACTGGGGCGTGACCATCAAGCACAACGGCAACTACACCTGGCCATCGGTCTCCTGCAGCGCCGGCTGACCTAAGCCCTCGAAACACCCGTGGCGCGGCGGCCCTTGGCCGCCGCGCCATTCGAATCTGGAGGGAAAGCCACGCCCGAAGGCACGGAAGACGGGAAGTTGGCCCGCGGAGGGAAGCAAGGGACGGCGGGAGCCGAGGAGGACGGCAAGAAGTAACCGAGGGTGGGATATCTATGGAATCCCGGATCGAAGCCCTGGCCGACGAGCTCGCCGTGCGGGTGGAGATGGACGTGGGCTGGCGGGCGGCGATGCTCGCCGCGCCACGGCATCTCTTCGTCCCGCTCGTGGCGTGGGCCACGCCCTATGACGAACCGGGACATGTGATCGACCACGACGCCGACAGGGCGGGATGGCTCAAGGCGGCCTACGCCGACCACCCGATCGTGACCCAGATCGACGACGGGCGGACCGGTATCCGGGAGGCGGAGACCGGGGAGTGCTTCTCCTCCTCGTTGTCCGCGCCCGGCGCGGTGATGAGCCTCCTGGACCTGCTCTCTCCCTACCCCGGCGACAGAGTCCTGGAGGTGGGCACGGGAACCGGGTGGACGGCGGCGCTGCTGTCGCACCGGGTCGGGGCCGCGAACGTGACGAGCGTCGAGATCGACGCGAGCGTGCTCGCCACGGCGGCCGGCAATCTCGAGCGCGCCGGTCACCATCCCCGGCTCGTGCTGGGTGACGGCCTGCTCGGGCACCCCGGAGGCGCCCCGTACGATCGCGTGCACGTCACCTGCGGCGTTCACGAGGTTCCCTACGCCTGGGTGGAACAGACCCGGCCGGGAGGTCTGATCGTGCTGCCGTGGAATCCACCGTTCGAGACGGGACACGACCTCGCTCTCACCGTCACCTCCGAGGGAACCGCCGTCGGCCGGTTCCGTGGCGGCTCCTCGTACATGACGGTGCGCGGCCGGCGCCATCCGGCCAGACCACAGGTGGAGCCGGACCAGTGGCGCCATCGTGAGACGGCGGTCGACCCGCGCCGCGTGATGCGCGCGGGATACGGCGCGGACGTGGCCATGGCCACGCTGGTGCCGGGGGTCTGGTCGGAGACCGAGCCGGGCCGGGAGTCGATGACGGTCCGGTTGTGGGACCGGACCTCGGTGGCCCTGGTCCGCGGACGCGAGGTCCGCCGGTACGGCGAGCGGGATCTCTGGGGCGAACTGGAGACCGCGTTCTCCGAGTGGGTCGGATGGGGAAGCCCTGGCCGCAACCGATTCGGGCTGACCGTCACCCGGCACGACCAACACGTATGGCTGGACAGTCCGTGCAATCCCCTCAAGAAGATCGAACCGGCGACGTAGCGGGCCGGCCCAGCCAGACGTTCAGCCGACGCGTGGATCGACGGGAGACGCGGGCGATGCCGGCGCCGAGGCGGCCACGGGTTCAGCCGGCGCGTGGATCGACGACCTCGGCCACCAGGGACACGACCTCGCCGAGGTGGGCCGGGGTGGTGAGGTGGCCCGCGCCGGAGAAGACCCGGGTGTCGAGGTTCATCGTCCGGCGCACGGCCGGGACCAGCCGGTGAGGCGGGAGGAAACGGTCGTGCTCTCCGACCCCGACCACGCACGGCCGCCCCGCGCGAAGGGACAGTAGCTCGGCGGGCAGCGGTGGAGGGGCCAGGGTGGTGTGGCAGCTGGCGGCCATCAGCGCCATCCATTCCACCTCGACGTCGGGCGGGTCCGTGCCGGGAGCCACGAACAACCGCAGCATGCGGCGGGTGTGGTCGGCGGTGGGACGCAGCAGCCAAGTGGCCGAGGCCAGCACCAGTGCCGGATCCACACTGAGACGGATGAACCCGGCGGGAGAGACCAGCGCCCGCCCCGCGATCCGAGGCGAACCCGCCGCCAGGGCCACGGCCGCCCCCAGCGAGTTGCCCACCAGCACAACCCCGTCCGCGTCCATGACCGCCAGAACCTCGTCCAGCACCCGTCCGTACCAGGCAAGCCGCCCCCGTAGAGGCCGACGCGGATCACTGAGCCCAGGCTGCCCCGGCAGATCCACCACCGTGGTCGCCCAACGAGCCGACAACGCCCCCAACCACGGCAAAGCCACCGCCGCATTGGAACCGGTCCCCGGCACCATGACGACCCGCACCCGCCCACTCCCGGCCGAGGTCAACTCCACCCGCCCAACACTGGTGTCCACACTCACAGACCTGACCGAAAAGTCCACCCGCCCCAGGGCCTCCGAACACCACCGCCGCACCGCACGCTGACCACGGGGATTCTTGTACACGCTCGGCATCGCGCAAGTCTGTCCGTCACCTCACGCTTCGTCCAGCCCTGATCAACGCCGGCGGCTCATGCACCCTCGGGACCCGGCTCCAGGAACCTCAAAGGCGGGCACCCTCGGCCTTCAGCCACTCCAGGAAGGACGACCAGCCGTGAGCTGAAACGGCCACTGCCCGCCTCGCCGGGCTCTTGCTGTCCCTCACACCGGCTACGCCCGTCGGTTTCGAGGTGACCTCTACGCAGTTGCCACCCTCTACGCCCGACCAGCTTGATCGGCGCCATTCGGAATCGGGCAGATCAAGGCACCGCTCGTCGCGTTCCACAGGTTTCGCACATCCTTGATCATCTTTAGTGAGGTTCGGGCAGAACAGGCTTCGGATCGTATTTTGTCGTAGTAACCCCAGAGCCGGGCTACTAGCTCGTGATCTGCACTTACCTCCCCTCGGCCTGCCGACTCAACAGACACGATCATTCTCCGGTCCGGCAACTGGGCAAGAACGAACCCCGATGACAGACCAGCCAGACACGGAGCGTCGCCCGGTACGACTTGAATGTTCATGTTGTGGCGTTGAACCACTTCCAGTATGTAATCCAACTGCTCGCGCATCACTGCCACGTCACCTATCGGACGACGCAGCACCCACTCGTCGATCGTGATCCAGATAACGGGGGGCCGTTCCCGGTCCAGGATCATCTTCCGCCGCATGCGAGCCTGAACCCGGCTCTCGATCTCGTCGGGGGTCGCGTCGGGTGCGGCCGAGAACAAGCATCTGGCGTACGCGGGGGTCTGCAGCAGACCGGGGACGAGCAGCGGATCCCAGCTCCGTAGGACCACGGCTTCCGGCTCGATCTCCTCCACCCACCGCATGTACCAGCCTGGCCCGGCCGCGCGCTCGGTGATCCGCTCGCGGAGTTTGACGAAGTACCCGCGCTCGCCGAGCCCGAAAACGCGATCAAGCGTCTCCGCCTGACTCAGCTGCGGGGTTCGCTTCCCCATCTCCAAGCGGGACACATGGGTCTGTGTGACTTTCAGGCGCGCCGCGATCGCAGCCTGGGAGAGTTCGGCCTCCTCTCGAAATCGGCGCAATTCAACACCGAAGCGCAAACGTGGCGACTCTTGGTCGCAATAGGCCTCGTCGCTCAAACTTTCCTCCATTCAACAGGCAGCAGAGACCCGAACTCACGCCTTCTAGTCCTAAGCCAGTCCCTAGCAGTCCAGATCAAGAGCATGCCTTGTCGTTGCGTGGACTCAGGAACTGATGCCGAAAAGGGCTTCACCACCGGCATTCTAAACAATCAGTCCCGTACCCAGCGGGGCGATATCACGAATGCATGACCGGCTCAGACCTCTGGTCTGCTCGCGACAAGCATGGCAAAAGGATATAAACCACTCAATACGAGTACGGATTCGAATGGAGTTTCAATGACGGGCCGGAATCCTGTCCACAGCTTTCGCCAATGGGGCGACATACCAGTGGACAACCGACAGATACCTCGAACGCTGAGAAAGCAGCAGTACGGCCATCTCGTCCGATTGGCGTGGGCCCTGAACGCACGCGGACTCTGTGCTGCCGTCGACCTACCCATCACTGCCGAACCGCTTCTTCTGGTTCCACGGAGATCCGGTGCGCTGAGGGTCATGGCCGTATGTCACAAGGGGACCTGGTTCTACACCTGGGGCCGAGGCGCGAACCTGAGGGCGCGCGTGCTCGCGGATGACGCCGCCGACCGGATCTGGGAGGCCGCGCAGTGAAGACCGCACAAGTACTCGCCACGGTTGAGGTTCCGGGTGAGGCTGGTTCCGTCACGATCGCGCGAGCGTACATACGCGGGATACTTCTCGCGGCGGGACGACCGACCGTAGACCACATCGAGCTACTCATCGGCGAACTGCTGACGAATTCCGTGCAGCATTCGGACTCAGGCCGAAGGCCGGATGGAGTCGTACGACTCAGGGTGTTCGACGACGGAAGGACCGTACATGTCGATGTGACCGACCAAGGCTCATCGGCGTCCGTTCCACGGATCCCGCCGTCGACTGATCTGCTCAGCGAAAGTGGCCGTGGATTGCGGCTGGTTCAAGAGCTCTCGTCAGCATGGGGATGGAGAGCAGACCACTCCGGGCGAACCGTATGGTTTGAGGTGACGTGAGATTATTTTTCCACTCGATGTACGGCAACACACACTTCCCTCACGAAACCCAGCACCAGGTCTTTGGCGTGGTGCGGATCTATCGTGCGGGACGGACATAAAGCCATGAGGCGAGGGTCGCCTGAAATAAGGCTGCGCCGAAGGCACCGTTTCGGGGGTGGGTGCGTTCATATCCCTCGAACGGGAGCCCTCACAGGGGGGTCTTTGTCAGGGTGGTGGTGATTTCGGGGATGGTGTTGACGATCAGGTCGGCGTGGTGGGCGTTGGGGCGGGTGGCGTGGAGGTGGCCCCAGGGGCCTCGGCGGATGAGGGCGGTGCGTAGGCCGGCGTGGTGGGCCGGGAGGATGTCGTTGTCGAGGCGGTCGCCTACGTAGAGGATCTCGGCGGGGTCGCAGGTGACAGCGGCGGCGACCTTGGCGAAGAAACCGGGGTGGGGCTTGCTCACCGACCAGGCCGCGGAGGTGTGGATGGAGTCCACGGGGAGATTCATGGCGGCGAGGGCCTCGTATGCCTGGGGAGGCTGGTTGCCGGCGATGACGACCTGGTAGCCGGCCTCGCGCAGGGCCTCCAGGCCGGGGCGGGCGTCGGGGTACAGGTCGTCGGCGTCGAAGTTCTCGCGCAGCCCGGTGGGATCGTCACGGCGCCAGGCCTCGATCTCCGCCTCGACGTCGAGGCCGGGCCGCACCACCTCGAAGGCCTCCCGGTGCGAACGGTCCAGCGCGGCCATCCCCCCGAGCACGCCGAGCATCGTGAACCGCGACACTCCCAACCGATCCGCCCACCGCGTCCAGATGCGCGTCTCATCGATCAGCGTCTCACCGACGTCGAACACCACCGCCCGGATCACCCGGAGTCCCCCCTTCGCGCGAACAGCCGCCACAAACCTTACTGAACTGGTGTGGTCAGCCGGTCCGGGCCGTACCTTGCGGCCACTCCGAGAAGCCATTCACGTAGGTCTCGCGCGATCCCTGATCAGCTTCGAGAAAGTGGTCCGGATGGGTGCCGAGGATGCGACGCCCCTGTGCGCGGCGGGCATCTGGATGTGAGGCGAGGGTCGCCTGAATAAGACAGCGCCGAAGGCACCATTTCAGGGGGCAGCCGCGCACATCCCGAGGATCGCGAGTTCAGGCGGCGGGCCGGACGTGGCGGGCGGGCTACTGGGGCGGTGCGGTCAGGCGTTCCAGGGCCTTGCGGAAGCGTTTGTCGGAGACGGGGTAGGGGGTGCCGAGGGTTTGGGCGAAGTAGCTTACGCGGAGTTCTTCCAGCATCCAGCGGAGGTCGGTGACCGCCTCTTCCGAGCGGCGTGCCGGAGGGAGGTGGTCTACGGCCTCCTCGTAGGCGCGCCACAGTTCGTCCAGCTGGAGCATGCGGCCGCGGTCGCGGTAGGGGTCGTCGGGGAGTTTCTCCAGGCGGCGTTCCACTGCCCTGAGGTAGCGCTGGAGGTCGGGGAGGCGGCGGTAGCCGGTGCCGGTGACGAAGCCTGGGTAGACGAGGGTGCCGAGGTGCTCGTCGATCTCGTCGAGGGTGTCGGCGGGGTCCTTCATGGCGGCCAGGGCGGCGCGGGCGCGTTGCCAGATCGCCAGGGCGCCCTCCACGCGGGCCACGGCGGCGGCGGTGGTGTCGTACAGCTCGGCGCGGACGTGGTCGTGCAGGCGCAGGAAGGCGGCGGGGGTCCAGGCGGGGCCGCCGGCGTCGGCGATGAGCTTGTCGGCGGCGCAGGTGACGCAGTCCTCGAACAGCTCGGCGGCGTCGCGGTGGGGGCTGTGGCTGAGCGCGAGCTTCTGCTGGGTGGTGAGGGTGCGCAGGATGCCCTTGGCGGGGGAGGCGACGTTGAGGAGCACCAGGCGGCGGGTGCCCGCCCACATGGCGCTTCGCTGCTCGGCCTCGGTCTCGAAGACGCGCACGCCCACGGAGGCGCCCTCGTCGGTCAGCGCGGGGTACGCCTTCACCCGGCCCTGCTCGAACACCTTGGGCAGGTCGCCGAACGTCCAGGTGCGCAGGCCCGTGCGTTCGAGGTGCTCGCCGACCCGTGCCAGCGTGGCCCGCATCTTGGGGGCCAGGCGCTGTTTCAGTGCGGGGAGGTCCTTGTCCTCGGCCACGGTGTGGCGGCGCTCGTCGACGACGCGGTAGGTGACGCGCAGGTGGTCGGGGAGCCGCGCGGGGTCCCAGGCGTCCGGCGGCACCCGTACGCCGGTCAGGTTGAACAGCTCCCGCCCGACGGCCTCGGCGAGCGGCTCGGCGCCGGGCGTGACCCGCTCCAGCACGCGGCGGGCGAAGTCGGGGGCGGGCACGAAGTTGCGGCGCACCGGCTTGGGCAGTGAGCGGATCAGCTCGGTGACCAGTTCCAGGCGCAGGCCCGGGATCTGCCAGTCGAAGCCGTCGCCCTCGACCTGGTTGAGCACCTGCAGGGGGATGTGCACGGTGACGCCGTCGGCGTCCGCGCCGGGCTCGAACTGGTAGGTGAGCCGCATGCGCTGCCCGCCCTGGCGCCAGGTGTCGGGGTAGGACTGCTGGAGGTCGCCGCTCGCCGCGCCCTCGTTGATGAGCATCTCGGTGGAGAACGTCAGCAGCTCGGGCTGGTCGTCCCGCGCGCGCTTCCACCAGGAGTCGAAGTGGCGGCCCGACACGACGGTCTCGGGTACCCGGCGGTCGTAGAACTCGAAGAGCGTCTCGTCGTCGACGAGGATGTCGCGTCGTCTGGCGCGGTTCTCCAGTTCCTCGACCTCCGACAGCAGCCTGCGGTTCTCCTTGAGGAAGCGGTGGTGGGTGTCCCACTCGCCCTGCACCAGGGCGTGCCGGATGAACAGGTCGCGGGACAGCTCGGGGTCGATCCCGCCGTAGTTGACCTTGCGGTCCACCACGATCGGCACGCCGTACAGCGTGATCCGCTCCAGCGCCATCACCGCGCCCTGGTTCTTCTCCCAGTGCGGCTCGCTGTAGCTGCGCACGACCAGGTGGGCGGCCAGCGGCTCCACCCACTCCGGCTCGATCTTGGCGGCCACCCGCGCCCACAGCCGGGACGTCTCCACGAGCTCGCCCGCCATGACCCACCGGGGCGGCTTGCGGAACAGCGCCGAGCCCGGGAAGATCGCGAACTTGGCGCCGCGGGCCCCGATGTACTCGCGGGCGGGGCGGCGGCGGGGCCCCGAGTCCTTGCGGTCGGACTTGTCGACGTCCATCAGGCCGATGTGGGACAGCAGGCCGGCCAGCAGCGAGACGTGCACACGCTGGGGGTCGGGGCGCACGGAGTTGAGGGTGACGCCCATGCCCTGGACGACCTGGCGCAGCTGGCCGTAGAGGTCCTGCCACTCGCGGACCCGCAGGTAGTTGAGGAAGTCGGCCTTGCACATGCGGCGGAACTGGCTGGAGGACAGCTCGCGCTGCTGCTCGCGCACGTACTCCCAGAGGTTCAGGTAGGTGAGGAAGTCCGATTCCTTGTCGGCGAACCTGGCGTGCTTCTGGTCGGCCTGGACCTGCTTGTCGGCGGGCCGCTCGCGGGGGTCCTGGATGGACAGCGCCGCCGCGATCACCATCACCTCGGTGGCGCAGCCGTTGGTGTCCGCCTCCAGGACCATGCGGGCCAGCCGCGGGTCGATGGGGAGCTGGGCCAGCTTGCCGCCCATCGGGGTCATCTTGCGCTCGGCGTCGAAGGCGCCGAGTTCCCGCAGGAGGTTCACGCCGTCCTTGACCTGGCGCTGGTCCGGCGGCTCGACGAACGGGAAGGCCCCGATGTCGCCGAGGCCGAGCGAGGTCATCCGCAGGATCACCGAGGCGAGGTTGGTGCGCAGGATCTCCGGGTCGGTGAACTCGGGCCGGCTGAGGAAGTCCTCCTCGGAGTACAGCCGGACGCAGATGCCGTCGGAGGTACGGCCGCAGCGGCCCTTGCGCTGGTCCGCCGACGCCCGCGAGATCGCCTCGATGGGGAGGCGCTGCACCTTCAGGCGGAGGCTGTAGCGGGAGATCCGGGCGAAGCCGGCGTCCACGACGTACTTGATGCCGGGGACGGTGAGCGAGGTCTCGGCGACGTTGGTGGCGAGCACGATGCGGCGGCCCCGGTGGGACTGGAACACGCGGTGCTGCTCCCCCGACGACAGCCGGGCGAACAGCGGCAGCACCTCGTCGTCGCGGCCCTTGAGCGCCTCGGCGGTGTCGCGGATCTCCCGCTCGCCGCTGAGGAACACCAGGATGTCGCCGGGGCCCTCGGCGCACAGCTCGTCCACCGCGTCCACGATGGCCTGCGCCTGGTCCTCCTGCTCCTCGCTGATCGGGCGGTAGCGCACCTCGACCGGGTAGGTGCGGCCGGAGACCTCGACGATGGGGGCGTCGCCGAAGTGCCGGGAGAACCGCTCGGGGTCGATGGTCGCCGAGGTGATGATCACCTTGAGGTCGGGACGCTTCGGCAGCAGCTGTTTCAGGTAGCCGAGGATGAAGTCGATGTTGAGGCTGCGCTCGTGGGCCTCGTCGATGATCAGCGTGTCGTACCGCGAAAGGGTGCGGTCGCGCTGCATCTCGGCCAGCAGGATGCCGTCGGTCATCAGCTTGACCAGGGTCTCGTCCCCGGACTGGTCGGTGAAGCGGACCTTGTACCCGACCGCCTCGCCGAGCGGGGTGTCGAGCTCCTCGGCGACCCGCTCGGCCACCGTGCGCGCCGCGATCCGGCGCGGCTGGGTGTGGCCGATCTGGCCGCGCACGCCGCGGCCGAGCTCCAGGCAGATCTTGGGGATCTGCGTGGTCTTGCCGGACCCCGTCTCGCCCGCCACGATCACGACCTGGTGGTCCCTGATCGCCTCAAGGATCTCGTCCTTGCGCTGGCTCACCGGCAGGGCCGGGGGGTACGTGATGCGCGGCGTCAGCGCCCGGCGGGCCGCCACCCTGGACTCGGCCGCCTCGATGTCGGCCGTGACCTGGTCGGCGATCGCCTGCAGCGCCTTGCCGTCCCGCACCCGGCGCGCGCCGTCGATGCGGCGGCGCAGCCTGAGCTCGTCGCGCAGCATCAGCGCGGGCAGGCGTTCACGCAGGCCGGTGAGGGGTGATGTCGTCGAAGAGGTTCCCATGGTCGCTTTCCCGGCCGCCTTCGTCGGACGACCGCCCCCGGCAAGGATAAGCAACTCGCACGGGGGCTTCGCCAACGGTTTACCGGGGGGACCCGGTTCCGGCCGGGTTCACCGGGTGGTGAGCATGTGGCCGGCAGCGCCGTTTGTGAAGCGCAGGGCCTTTTCCAGGCAGACGATCGCACCGTGCCTGGGGCGGTTGATGAAGCGCACGTCGTCCGCGAGCGCGCGCATGATCTGCAGCCCGCGTCCGTGCTCGGCGAGCAGCGCCCCGTTGGCCGCGGCGACCTTGTCGGGGTCGAACCCATGGCCGGTGTCGACCACGGTGATCACGCAGCGGTCCCCGATCAGTTCGGCGCTCACGGTGTACTCGTCGGTCTCGCCCGCGTGCCTTATGACGTTCGTGCACGCCTCCGTGAGCATGAGCTGGATGTCCTCGCGTATCTGCCGCTCCACCCCGAGCACATCGAGTTCCGCCGCCAGGATCTGCCTGGTTACGGACACGCTCGCGGCATCGCGCGGCAAACGCAATGCGATGGTCACCTCCACGTCTCCTCCTTCCACCCTCGCTCTCTTAGGTGCCCTCAGCACCAGGCGCAAACACCGGGAGCGAGGGGAAAGGACGATCTCCAGTGACCTGGCACCTCTTACGGACCGGCTCGGGTCAGGGGTGCGCGGGGGGCGCGGCGGCCATGGCGGCGCCGATGATTCCCGCGTTGTTCAGGAGCTCCGCCGGGACCACGGGGGTGTCCCCGAGGTCGATGTGCGGGAGGAACTTCTCGGCCCTCTTGCTCACGCCGCCGCCGATGATGATCAGCGACGGGGACAGCAGCATGCGGACGTGCTCCAGGTACGCCTGCACCCGCTCGGCCCACTTGTCCCAGCTCAGGTCGTGCTTCTCCCTGGCGTGGTCGGACGCGCGGTGCTCGGCCTCGTGGCCGTCCAGCTCCAGGTGGCCGAACTCGGTGTTCGCGATGAGGACGCCGTCCTGGATCAGTGCGCTGCCGATGCCGGTGCCGAAGGTCAGCAGGAGCACCAGGCCACCCCGGCCGTGGCCCGCGCCGAACCTCGCCTCGGCGATGCCCGCGGCGTCGGCGTCGTTGAGCACGGTCACCTCGCGGCCGGTGGCCTCGGCGAACAGCTTGCGCGCGTCCAGGCCGATCCAGGCGTGGTCGACGTTCGCCGCCGTGCGGGTGACGCCGTCGACCACCACGCCCGGGAAGGTGATGCCGATCGGGCCTTGCCACGAGAAGTGGTCCACGATCTCGCGGACCACGGCCGCCACCTTGGCCGGCTCGGAGGGGCTGGGCGTGAGCACGCGCCACCGCTCCTCGATCATGGTCCCGGTCGCGGTGTCGACCGGTGCTCCCTTGATCCCGGATCCGCCGATGTCGATTCCGAGTACGTTCATGCCGCTCCTCACCCACTGCGCCGGTCTCGGCACCATAGGAATCAGTGCCCCGGCAGGACCCCCATAGTCCTAGCAGGTGCGAGGGGCGTTTCGCGCGTCGTGGATCAGGATCTGCGGTCGTACCCCCGCGACCCGTCGCCGCGGCCGTCGCCGAGTGCCCGGAACGGCGAGGTGTCCTCCCCGAAGGTCCACCGGGTGCTGAGGTCCAGCGGGTCCAGCCTGCCGTGCCGCGGGTCGTCCCCGCCGACCACGAAGGGATCGTCGGGATAGCCCTGCGTCCCCTCCCGGCGCGGGGGCTCCATCCGGTACACGGGCGTCTCGGTCACCGCCGGCGCGGGGGTGGCGTATCCCTCGGGGCGGTAGGCGGATCCTTCGGGGCGGTACGCGGGCCCCTCGGGGCGGTACGCGGAGGGGGTGGCCGGTTCCGGGCGGTAGGACGGGGGCGGCGGGGCTATCGGCTCCTGCCGGTACGCGGAGGCGGCCGTGTCCGTCCGGTAGGGGGACGGTGGCGGCGTCCCGGAGTCCCGGTAGGGGGACGGTGACGGCGCCAGGGCGTCCGCCCGGTAGGGGGACGGTGAGGGCGCCACGGTGTCGGTCCGGTAGGGAGACTGCGGCGGGGCCGCGGTGTCCGCACGGTAGGAGGACTGCGCCGCGACGGTGTCGGTGCGGTACGAGGACTGCTGCGCCGCCACGGTGTCGGTGCGGTACGAGGACTGCTGCGCCGCCACGGTGTCCGTCCGGTAGGCGGGGGGCGGGGCGGTGATGGCGGTGGGGGTGAGAGCGGCGGTGGCGGCGCGGTTCTGGCCGCTGTTGTAGAGGAAGGAGCGGAGGCCCTCGGTGAGGCGGTTGACGTCCTGGCGGGGGCGGACGGCGAAGCGGAGGAACCTGCTGCTGGAGCCGAGCTTGTTGCCGCACTCCCGCACGTGGAGGTTGTGCACGGCGAGCAGGTGGTCGCGCAGCGCCACGCCGTCCTTGCCGTCGGGCAGCCGTACCAGCAGGAAGTTCCCCTGGGAGGGGTAGACCTTGAGGCCGGGCAGCGAGGACAGCTGCTGGAACATCGAGCGGCGGTCCGCCGCGACCAGCCGCAGGCTCTCCTGGTAGGACCGGACGTGCTCCTTCATCAGGAATACCACTGTCTCGGCGAAGGAGTTGAGATTCCACTTGGGCAGCATGCGGCGCACCGTGCCGGCGAGCGCCGGGTTGGCGACCATGTAGCCGAAGCGGATGCCGTGCAGGCCGAAGTTCTTGCCGAGGCTCTTCAGCACCACGACGTTGGACCGCAGGGCCGCCTCGTCCGCGACGCTCGGGTCGACCTCCTCGTCCACGAAGTCGATGAACGACTCGTCCACGACGACCAGGTCCAGGTCGGCGAGCCGGTCGAGCAGGTCGACGACCTGGGTGCGCCTGAGGAACCCGCCGTCGGGGTTGCTCGGGTTGCAGATGACCGCGGCCCGCGACCCGCGCGCCCGGATGAACCTGACGAAGTCATCGGTGTCCAGGGCGAAGCCCTGCGCCTCGGGGAGGCGGTACATGTCGACCCGCTTGCCGGTCTCCAGGGGCTGGTCGGTCCAGCGGCCGAACGTCGGCACCGGGACGGCGATGCTCTCGCGCACCAGCAGGTGGTCGATCCAGGTGATCAGCTCGGTCGAGCCGTTGCCCATGACGAGGGTCTGCGACTGCATCCCGAGCAGCGAGGCGAGCTCGGCGGTGATGGCGCCGGCGTCGCTCGGGTAGTACTTCAAGATCGTCGTGAGGTTCTGCTGAAGCAGCTCGAAGACCTCGGGCGTCGGGAAGTACGGGTTCGCGGGGATGCAGAAGTCCACCGGCGCGTCGCGCAGCCCGGATCTTCCGCGCAGCAGCGAGAAGTACGACGCGCTGTGCGCCTCGGCGCGCGGCGTGCCGGCATCGCTGGCACCAGGCAACAGGGCCTCCTCATGACGGCGGGCGTCGCCGGGAGGCGACACCGGAGGTACGTGAGGCCGCGGCGCGCGGTTCACCCGCCGCGAAAGCTTTTCGTCGGCCTTCTCCGTCAGGCGTCCGCCCTCAACGCCGCCGTTTTACCTGTCGACCGGTCAACTTCGGACAAATACTTATGTACACGCATGAACTCCGACTTAGGCCGCGATTCTCCGTACGGAAAAACTTCTTCGTCTACCCGTGGAAAAAGGGCCTAAACCCCGGCCCTTCCTCCGGGAGCGGTCCGGCACCCCCGGAAGGCCCTGGAATCGGGGATCGTGCTGGGGCGCTACGTCAACAGAAGCCAGTGAAAAAAGTCCGGGAACCAGGTCGACGCCGACGGCTCGAACCGCTCGCCACCTTGACAGACAACCGTGGACCGAAAGCCGCTCGGTGCCTGTCGGAGCCTTGGATGCTCCAGGTAGAACTTAGCTCTATCGCAGGCCAGATGCCATGTTGACCTTCGCAAGTCACCCCAAATCAACACAACAAAGAAATTTGCAGCGAGTCATGCAGTACCGCCGCACAACTAATCACAGCTAGGGGCCTAAAAATATGACGAATGTCATGTTGCGAACAGTGACATGCTCCCGTAGCACCAATGGAGAGTGTCACTAGGCAGGGGTCTGGTTATCCGCAATTCTCCTCCTAGCGATCGAGCGATGAGAGGGGTGCCCAGCGTGATCGACAAATACGCGATGTATTGCCTGGCCGGTCCGTTGTTTTACGACACCCTCGACGGTAAGCGCTCGGACCACCCCGACTATCCGGCGGCGGCCAGGGACGTCCCCCCCGGCTGGGCGCACCGCGCCACCGACACCTGGTTCCACTACATGCCCGAGGACCGGCCCCTGTCCCCCCAGGGCTGGAAGATCCACATCTCCTCGTGCCTGGACGACGCGGAGCGGACCCTCGACATCGTCTGGGACTACTGCGTCGGCCGCCGGCTTCCGTTCAAGTTCCTCCGCGGGCCGCGCGTGGTCATGATGCTCAACAGCAAGTACGCCGACCGCGGCGGCAGCGGCAAGCTCGTGACGATGTACCCGGCGGACGCGGATGAGCTTGAGCTTGTGCTCAAGGAGCTCGGCGAGCTGCTGCACGGCGTACGCGGGCCGTACATCCTCAGCGACCTGCGCATCGGTGAGGGCCCGTTGTTCGTCCGGTACGGCGGCTTCGCCGAGCGCTACTGCGTCGACGGCAACCGCGAGCAGGTGCTCGCCATCGAGGACCCCGACGGCACCCTGGTGCCCGACCGCCGCGGCCCGTCGTTCACCCCGCCGCCCTGGGTCACCCTGCCCGACTTCCTCGCCCCCCACCTGGCCGCCCGCAACTCGGTGACCATGGAGGGCCTGCCGTACACCGTCGAGAAGGTGCTCCACTTCTCCAACGGCGGCGGGGTCTACAAGGGCACCGACACCCGCTCCGGCCGGACCGTCGTGCTCAAGGAGGCCAGGCCGTGGGCCGGCCTCGACGCGGTCGGCCGCGACGCCGTCGCCCGCCTCAGGCACGAGGCCGACATCCTCGGCCGGCTCAAGGGCCTGGACGTGGTCCCCGAGCTGTACGACTACTTCACCCTCGGCGAGCACCACTTCCTCGTGCAGGAGTTCGTGGAGGGCACGACGCTCAGCCAGGAGTCGGTGCAACGGCACCCGCTCACCCGGGCGACGATCACCCCCGAGCACGCCGCCGAGTTCACCGAGTGGGCCATGGCCATGCTCGGCCGGGTCGACCGCGCCGTGGAGACACTGCACGGGCGCGGGGTGGTCTTCGGCGACCTGCACCCGTTCAACGTGCTGGTCGACGGCGACCGCGTGGTCCTCATCGACTTCGAGGTGGCCACGCTCGCCGAGAAGAACGCCCGGCCCACGCTGGCCCACCCCGGCTTCTGCCCGCCCGCCGACCGGCTCGGCGTGCACGCCGACCGGTACTCCCTGGCCTGCATGCGGCTCGGCCTGTTCGCCCCGATGTCCACCGTCCTGATCCCCCTCCACCGGCCCAAGGTGAACCACCTGGCCGAGCTGGTCTCCGGCACCTTCCCCGTGCCGGCCGCCTACCTGAACGAGGCGGTCGCGCTGATCCGGGGCGAGGACGGGCAGGATGACGCGCCGATGCGGGAGCTGCCACTCCCCGGGCGCGCCCCCTGGGCCGAGGTCCGGGACGCCGCGGCCCGCGCCATCCTGGCCTCCGCCACCCCAGAGCGCGACGACCGGCTCTTCCCCGGCGACATCGCGCAGTTCCAGCCCGGCGGGGGGATCAACCTGGCGTCCGGCGCCGCCGGCGTGCTGTACGCCCTGGCGGCGACCGGCGCCGGGCGTCACACCGAGCACGAGGAATGGCTCAGGAAGCGCGCGTTCGCCCCCAAGCCCGGCACCGGCCTCGGCTTCTACGACGGCCTGCACGGCATCGCGTACGCCTTCGACGCGCTCGGCAGGCGCGGCGACGCCCTTGAGCTGGTCGGCCTGTGCCTGAAGGAGAAGTGGGAGCGGCTCGGCCAGAGCCTGTACGCGGGCCTGTCCGGCATCGGGCTCAACCTGCTGCATCTCGGGCGGGCCACCGGCGAGCGCGACCTGACGAAGGCCGCCGCCGAGGTCACCGACATGGTGGCCGGCCGGCTCGGCGACGTGGACAGCGTGCCCGAGGTCAGCGGAGGCGGCAACCCGCACGCCGGGCTGATGCGCGGCTCGGCCGGCCCGGCGCTGCTCTTCGTGCGGATGTACGAGGAGACCGGCGACGAGGCCCTGCTCGACCTCGCGCACACCGCGCTGCGGCAGGACCTCAAGCGCTGCACCCGCCGCGAGGACGGGCAGCTGCAGGTCCAGCAGGGCTGGCGCACCAACCCGTACCTCGACGAGGGCTCGGCCGGCATCGGGCTGGTCCTCGCCCTGTATCTGGCGCACCGGGAGGACGAGACGTTCCGCGAGTCGCTCGCGGCCATCGCCCAGGTCGCCACCCTCGACTACTACGTGCAGCCCGGTCTCTTCGCCGGGCGGGGCGGCATGATCGCCGCCCTGTGCGCGGGCCTACAGCCCGGCCTGGACCGCGCGGCGCCCGAGATCGCCGGCCAGATCACCCGTCTGGCCTGGCACGCCATGCCGTACGGCGGCGGGCTGGCGTTCCCCGGCAACCAGTTGCTCCGACTCTCGATGGACCTCGGGAGCGGCACCGCCGGAGTGCTCCTCGCTCTGGGCGCCGCGCTGCACGACCGGCCGGTCCACCTGCCGTTCCTTACCCCCCCGAACTCCCCTCCCGGCGCTCCGGCCGGGGCGGCGGACCCGCTGAGCGCCTGAAGGAGGTGAAATACATGGCACTTCTCGACCTGCAGGACATGGAGGTAGCCGGTGGCGGCCACGGAGGTGGCAGCAACCTGTCCCTCCTGGGGTGCACCCCCCACGAGAACAGCAGCCTGAGCATCATCTGCGGCTGATCATCTAGTACGGCACCACCGCGTCACTCCCAGCGATCCCACGTAGCAACAACACGGAAGGCGAACCATCATGGCGCTTCTCGACCTGCAGACCATGGAGACCCCCGACGGCGGACACGGCGGCGGCGGCAGCAACCTGTCCCTCCTGGGCTGCACGCCCCACGAGAACAGCTCGCTCAGCATCATCTGCGGCTGATCACCGGCTCCGCGGTACCCCGCTTCATCCCTGGCGATTCCCACACCACGAACACGGAAGGCGAACCATCATGGCGCTTCTCGACCTGCAGACCATGGAGACCCCCGACGGCGGACACGGCGGCGGCGGCAGCAACCTGTCCCTCCTGGGGTGCACCCCCCACGAGAACAGCTCGCTCAGCATCATCTGCGGCTGACATAGGGCATAGCTGAACAAATCGCCTGGGGTGGCCCTAGCCCGGCCGCTCCAGGCCTTGTTCATTCCCGAACCATCGGAAGGGAAACTTCGTCATGTCGGACACCCAGGCGGCGAGCGGCCGGGTGACCGGCACCCCCGAGCCGGGCCGGGTCTCCGGTGACAGGCTGTTGTGGGACGTACTGCGCCGCAGCGGCGCGTGGCCGGCCGTGTACGCGGTGACCGCGCTGACCGGGGCCGTGGTCGAGCTTCTGCTCCCCGGCGCTCTCGGCCGCGCGGTGGACGCGCTCGTCACACCGGGTGGCGGCGTGGGGGACGCCTTTGTCACCTGCGCGATACTGATCGTCGCCGTGGTGGCCTGCGACGCGGTGGCCGTCCTCGCCGCCGGAGCCGGCGGCGCGCAGGCGGCGCGGTGGATGCGGCGCCGGGTGGTCCGCCACATTCTCATCGCCGGGCCCGGCGTCTCGCGGCGCTTCCCGGCCGGCGACCTGGTCACCAGGGCCGGCGCCAACGCCGACGAGGTCGGCACCGCCCCCGAATCCATGATCACCGCGGTGGCGCTCCTGGTGCCGGCGGTCGGGGCGCTGATCGTACTGGCCCTGATCCACGTGTGGCTCGCCGTCGCCTTCTCGGCCGGGCTGATCGCCATCGGCCTCGTCCTTCGCGCGTTCCTGCGGGAGACCACCACCGTCTCCTCCGGCTACCAGGAGGCGCAGAGCGACCTGGCCACCCGCCTGATCGACGCACTCTCCGGCGCCCGCACCATCGCCGCCGCCGGCACCGAGGACCTGGAAACCCACCGCGTCCTCACCCCCCTCCCCCGCCTGCGCCGCCACGGCATGGCTCTGTGGCGCGTCAACGCCAGAGCCGGCGTCCAGGCGGCGATCGTCGTCCCCCTCCTGGAGACCACCGTCCTGGCGGTGGGCGGCATCCTCCTCTCCAACGGCGACCTGACCCCCGGCGACCTGTTCGCCGCCGCCCGCTACGCCGTCCTCGGCGCCGGCCTGGCCGGCGCCCTCGGCTACCTGAACCGCCTGGCGAGAGCCCGCTCCGCCGCCCACCGCCTCCACCACCTCCTGGCCCACCCCCCCACCGCCTACGGTCCCCTCCACCTTGTGCGGGGGGGCGAGTGCGGGCGGCTGGAGTTCCGGGGGGTCGGGGTGGACGTGGACGGGCGGACCGGGTTGTGTGACGTGGATCTGGAGGTGCCGGGAGGGCTGGCGGTGGCGGTGGTGGGGCGGTCGGGGAGCGGGAAGTCGCTGCTGGCGGCGGTGGCGGGGCGGCTGGCGGATCCCGACCGGGGGGAGGTGCTGCTGGACGGGGTTCCGTTGCACCGGCTGCGGCACACGGCGCTGCGGGAGGCGGTCGCGTACGCCTTCGAGCGGCCCGTGCTGTTCGGCACCACGATCGGCGACGCCATCGCGGCCGGGCGGCCGACCACCACCCGGGGGGAGACCGCGGGACGGAAGGCCGCGCGGAACGGGCCGGACGAGGAAGCCGGAGGGAACGGGTCGAAGCGCGAGGTGACGCCGGAAGGTGCGGGGAAAGGCTCGGGGCGGGGGGCCGCGATCGTGCGGGCCGCGGCCAGGGCCGCCGCGGCGGACTCGTTCATCCGGAAGCTTCCCCGGGCGTACGACACGCCTGTCGGCGAGGCGCCGATGTCCGGTGGTGAGCGGCAGCGGGTCGGGCTGGCCAGGGCGTTCGCCCACGGAGGGCGGCTGCTGATCCTCGACGACGCGACCTCCAGCCTGGACACCGTCACCGAGCACCAGGTCGCCCAGGCGCTCACCGGCCGCCTGCGCGACCGCACCCGCCTGATCGTCGCCCACCGCGCCACCACCGCCGCCCGCGCCGACCTGGTCGTCTGGCTGGACGAAGGCCGCGTCCGCGCGCAGGGCCCACACGACGTCCTCTGGCAGGACCCCGCCTACCGCGCCATCTTCGAGGTGGCCGAGTCCTCACCGGCAGACCAGCCCTCCGGCGCCACGCTTCCCGAGCCGGGATCCGTGGTCACGCCTTTCGAAGCGATGCGTCCTTCGTCACCGGTCCTGGAATCGTCCGACGCGATACCTCCGACGGCGGGGCCGGTGGCTGGTCCTCTGCCGCCGATGGATGAGCTGCGGGCGGAGGGGATCGGGGTCAGGCCGCGGGTGGGCAGGACGACGCCGCCGTTGCGGGGGACTCGTTTCGGGGATCGGGCCATCGAGAACACACCGCCGTTGGACGTCGTGATCCATGTCCATGCCGACGAGGCCGGTGGGGACGCGGGGTCCGCGGAGGACGTGCCTTCGGTCAGGGTGTCGCGGTGCGGGGAGGGGCGATGACGGTTCCGGGGGTTCTGCGAGCCGCCTTGGTGCGGAGGCCGCGGCATCTGGTGCGGCTGTTCCTGTGGTCGTTCGCGGAGACGGCGCCGTCGTTCGTGTCGGGGCTGGCGATCGCGCACGCGCTGGACGACGGGTTCGCGGCGGGGCGGCCGTCGGTCGGGCTGGGCTGGTTGTGCATCCTCGCGGGGGCCTGGATCGCCGCGGCGGTGGGGGCACGGCAGACGCTGATGTCCATCGCCGGGATCGTGGAGCCGTTCCGTGATGATCTGCTGGGCTATGTGGTGGCGGGGACCCTGCACCGGGCGGCGGGCTCGGGGCGAGGGCCGGACACCGCGGCCGTCGCCCGGCTGAACCGGCAGGTGGAGCTGGCGAGGGACTCGTTCGCCGCGGTGATCGCGGTGGTGAGGTCGTTCGTGTTCTCGGTGACCGGCGTGGTGCTCGGCGTGCTGTCGCTGATGGGGTCGATCCTGCCGCTGGTGCTGCTGCCGCTGGTCGGCGGGCTCGCGCTCTTCCTGATGTCGCTGCCCGCCATGGCGGCGCGGCAGCGGCGGGCCATCCTCGCCGAGGAGGGCACGGCGTCCGCGCTGGCCACCATGGTGGACGGGCTGCGGGACGTGCGGGCCTGCGGCGCCGAGGGCCGGGTGGCGGCGCGCGTCGGGCGGACCGTGGACGAGCAGGCGCGGGCCGCCACCGGCCTGGCCCGTCTCACCGCCGTCCGCACGCTCTCGCTCGCCGTGGGCGGGTGGCTGCCCATCCTGCTGGTGCTCGCCGCCACCCCGTCCCTGGTCCGTGCGGGCGCGACCGCCGGGGTGGTGCTCGGCACGCTGACCTACATCGCCCAGTCGCTCACCCCCGCGCTCGGCAGCCTCGTCCAGGGCGTCGGCGTGAACGGCGTACGCCTGACGGTCGCACTGGAACGCATCCTGTCCACCGGCGCCCGCCCCTCCCCCGCCGCGCCGGGCGAGCACGGGCCGTCCAGCCCGAGGACGCCGGGTGGCCGTCCCGCCCCCGGGAACGCGACGGCCCCGAGCGGCCACGGGCCGAGACCGCCCCGGGAGGGCCTGTTGCGCATGCGGGGGGTGACGTTCGCGTACGGGCTGGGGGCCGAGCCGGTGGTGGAGGGGCTTGATCTGACCGTGCGCGATGGGGAGCATCTGGCGGTGGTGGGGCCGAGCGGGATCGGCAAGTCGACGGTGGCGGCGCTGGCGGCGGGGGTGCTGCGGCCTAAAGAGGGCCGCGTGCTGATCGGGGGCGTGCCGGTGGACGCGCTGGACCGGGGCGCGTTGAGCCGGGTGCGGGTGCTCATCCCGCAGGAGGCGTACGTCTTCCGCGGCACGCTCGAGGAGAACCTGGCGTACCTCGCGGGGACGCCCGGCCGGCGGGAGATGGACGCGGCCGTGGAGGCGCTCGGGATGACGGGCCTCGCGGCCAGGCTGGGCGGGTACGCGGCCGAGATCGATCCGGGGACGCTGTCGTCCGGTGAGCGGCAGCTCGTCGCGCTGACCCGGGCCTATCTGTCCCCGGCCCGGCTGGTACTGCTGGACGAGGCGACCTGCCATCTGGACCCGGCCGCCGAGGCGCGGGCCGAGGAGGCGTTCGCCCGCAGGGACGGCACGCTGATCGTCGTCGCGCACCGCCTCACCTCGGCCCTGCGCGCGCGGCGGATCCTCGTGATGGACGGCAGCCGGGCGGTGAGCGGTACGCACTCCGAGCTGGTGACGGCGTCGCCGCTCTACCGGGACCTGATGGGCCACTGGGAGGCCCCCGCGCCCGCCGGCGTGTGACCCCGGCGGATCGCCTGTTCCATCAAAACGGGTAAACCTGACAAATCAGGGCATAACCCCTGATGAAGTGTGAGCGTGTCTGCCCGCCGTGCCCTCCCCGCCCGTCCTACCGGGCGGCTCGGGAGGGGCCCGCGGGAACGGGGGACAAGATGAGCACACAGAGGCACGAGACCGTACAGCGAGCCGGGGACGTACCGCGTCCGAGGCCACGCGAAGGCGGCACCGCCCTGATGACCGAGCACGGCAGGACCGTGATCGCCGACACGGTGGTCGCCAAGATCGCCGGGATGGCCGCCCGGGAGGTCACCGGGGTTCACACCCTGGGCTCCGGGATGACCCGCGCCCTCGGCGCCGTACGGGAGCGCCTGTCGGGCGGGACCAGCCCGACGCAGGGTGTCACGGTCGAGGTCGGCGAACGCCAGGCCGCCGTCGACCTGGACCTGATCATCGAGTACGGGGTCTCCATCCCCGACCTCGCCTCGGGTGTCCGGCGCAACGTGATCAACGCCGTGGAGAAGATGTGCGGCCTGGAGGTCACCGAGGTCAACATCGCCGTGCAGGACATCCACATCCCCGGCGAGGAACCCGAGCCGGAGGAGTCCCGGGTCCGATGAGCGCCTCGGGCTCGGCCCGCCCGTCCCGGAAAGGCCCGCGGGCCCCGGACCGGGCGGCGGACGTGCGGACGGAGCGCCACGGCGACCCGGCGAGCCCGGCGAGGGCGGACCGGACCGGTGCCGGGCGGGCGCTGATGGCCGTCCCGGGCGGGGAGACGCCGCAGGGGACCCGGGCCGCCGGGAGCGTCCCGGCGGAGACCCGGGCCGGTGACCTGGCGGACCGGATCGCCCAGGTCGTGCGCGCGTGCCCCGGGGTGGTGGACATGGCCGCCGGGACGGTGGCCACCCACCTCGCCAGGCGCACGGTGCGCGGGGTGGCCGTGCGGGACCAGGGGGTGCGGATCGCCGTGGTCGCGGAGTACGGCCGCCCGCTCGCAGGCGTGGCGGCCCGGGTACGCGCCGCCGTCCAGCCCCTGGTGCCCGGCGAGCCGGTGGACGTGCACGTCGAGGACGTGCGCCCGCCGGGCCCGGCGAAGGACCGGCGGTGACCGGCACGGGGGTCCGGGGACGGGCCGCGACACAGGGGAAGGTGAGCGATATGGATGAGACCCGCTGGTGGCCGATGATCGGCCTGTTGTGGGGGACCGCGCTGGGCTTCGCCGGCTCGTTCGGCGGGTTCACGGTGTTCCTCATCGTGCTGGTGCTCAGCGTGCTGGGCTTCCTGGCCGGGCGGGCGATGAGCGGCAGCAGCATGGACATGAGCGGCATGCTCGGCCGGAGGCGTTCGTCGTGAACACCGGCACACCCCACCCGGACGGCCCCACTCCGGCGGAGCCCTCGGGCCACCCCCAGGGAGAGCCCGCGGGTCACACCCCGACGGAGCCGTGGGGTCACATCCCGGCGGACCCTTCGGGCCAGACCCCGGGAGAGCCCGCGGACCACACTCCGACGGAGCCCTTCGGGAGGATGCCCGCGGATACGGAGCCCTTCGGGACGAAGCCGGCGGAGCCCTTCGGCGCGACGCGGGCGGGTCCATCGGGACCGGCTGCGGGGGGCGGGTCCGGTGCCCGGAGCGCGCCGGAGGGGCGGGGCCGTACCCGGATCTCCGATCGTGTCCTGGAGGGGATCGCGGCGAGGGCCGCGGCCGAGGTGGACGAGGCGGGCCGGGCCGCACGCCGTGTGCTCGGCGTGACCATCGGCCATGACGCTCCCGGGGCGACGCCCCGGGTGACCGGTCACGTCGACGGGAAACTGGCCACCCTGCATGTCCACCTCTCGGTCGCCTACCCCTCCCCCGTGCGCCAGGTGACCCGGCGTGTCCGCGACCACGTGACCAGCCGCGTCCACGACCTCACCGGCCTGGACGTCCGCCAGATCGACATCGACGTGGACCGCCTGCTGCCCGGCCCCGAGCCGGCCCTGCGCGACGAAGAGGTAAGACCATGAGCACGTCCGATCGAGGAGCCTGGCGCCACGCGGCACGGGCGTTCCGGCCGCACCGGACGATCCCGGCGATCGTGGTGGCGGCCCTGCTGGCCGCGGCAGCGATCCTGACACTGGTGGGCGCGATCGCGGCGACGGCGGGAAGCCCGGTCCGGCTGCCCGCCCTGGAGCGGACGATGGGGTGGGCGGCGGCCAACTGGGCCGATCCGGCGACGCTGGTCGCGAGCTCGCTGGCCTGCCTGGCGGGCCTGGTCCTGCTGGGGTTCGGCCTGATACCGGGCCGGCCACGGCTGATCCCGCTCGCCTCGGCGGACCCGAACTCGGTGGTCGGCATCACGCCGGGCGCGGCGCGGCGGCACCTGGCGTCCGTGGCGGACCAGGTGGACGGGGTGTCGCGGGCCCGGGTGCGCCTTGGCCGGCGCCGCCTGGACGTGCGGGTCACCACGCCGCTGCGCGAGCCCGGCGACCTGCCGGAACGGGTGACCGCGACGATGGAGCACCACCTGGAGGAGCTGGCGCCGCTGCGGCCGCCGCGGGTCCGGGTGGACGTAAGACACAGAGGCCACTGAACGGATGACGGGAGGACGTCGATGAACGACCGTACGGCTCGGGCGAATCGCGTCGGACTGACGCTGGTAGGTCTGCTTCTCACGCTGGCCGGGGCGGCGGCGCTGACGCGGGCGCTCGGGCTGTACGGGCCCCCGGGGCCCCTCGTCCCGGCGGACGTGCGGCGGCTGGCGGACACCCAGGTGTGGCTGTGGCCGGTGCTGGGACTGGTCGCGCTGGTGGTGGCGCTGCTGGCGCTGCGGTGGTTGTTCGTCCAGGCGCGTCCGGGCGGGGTCACCTATCTGGACCTGGAGCCGGACACCGGGCACGGCACGACCCGCCTCGGCGCGCGGGCCGCGGCGGGGGCGATCGAGGAGGAGCTGGACCACGGGCCGTACGGGGAACGGGTGCACGCCGGATTCCGCGGCGCTCCCACCGACCCCGGGCTCGCGCTGAACATCAGCCTCCCCGGGGACGCCGACCCGGCCGCAGCCGGGCGACGCGCGCAGCAGGGCGTCGCCCGCCTGCGGCACGCGCTGGAGAGCGACCGTCTCCCCGCCGTCATCCGGATCCGCGCGGCGCACGGCCGCGCGGCCCACCCGATCCCGCACTGAACCCCTCAGTGGGACAGGCGGTCCAGCCATTCGACGAGCAGCTCGTGCTCGGCTCCGGTGAGACGGCAGTCGGGCAGGGCGGGGTGGACGGTCAGCGCGGCGCGCAGGGCCATGGCGCGGTCGGTGACCAGGTCGCGGGGGGTGGGCGGGGTGACGCCCGGGACGCGGTCGGTGGTGACGGCCTGGAGGATGGCCTCCCGGGTGGTGGGGGACAGCTCGGGGTCGCGGTGCTCGGGAGGCGTGGCGATGAGGGTGAGGGTCACGCCAACCCCGGCGGAGTGGACCAGCTGGGCGGCGCGCTCGACCCCGGTGCGCAGGCGCCCGGCGGCGGCCACCCGGGAGATGAGGCGGTGCAGGAGGCGGGTGGCCTCCTGGGCGGCGGGGGTGCCCTGGCCGGGGCGGGCGTCGCCGTACATCAGGGTGTAGAAGGCCGGGCGGGTCAGGCCGAACTCCACGTGGAGGTCCCAGCCGCGGCGCAGGTCGGTGACGGGGTCGTCGGTCTCACCCATCGCCAGCTTGCCGACCAGGTACTCCTCGAAGCCGTACGCCGCCACCGCGGCGAGCAGGCCGTCCTTGTCGCCGAACAGGCGGTACAGCGTCGGCGCCTGGATGCCGGCGGCGGCGCTCACCGCGCGGGTGGAGACGGCCTCCCTGCCTCCTTGGGCGAGGAGGTCGGCCGCCGCGCGCAGCACGCGGTCCCTGGTGCTGCCTGGCAGCGTCTCACCGGTCATATATCGATGATAACAGCGCACGGGTAGCGTTGCTAAGGTAGCGGTGATAACGTGAAGGAGTTAGCGGCGATGCGGTCCGTTGGAGGGCGTCGCCCGGGGAAGTCATGGCGCCCGGCGCGGCGCCGGAAACTTGGGAGACATCCATGCGTACTCGTGCTCTCGGCAACACCGGACCCACCGTCTCGGTCCTCGGCCTCGGCCTGATGGGCATGTCCGACCTGTACGGCCCGGCGGACGAGGCCGAGTCGATCGCCACGGTCCACGCGGCGCTCGACGCGGGCATCACCCTGATGGACACCGGCGACTTCTACGGCATGGGAGACAACGAGATGCTCCTGCGGAAGGCGCTGGCCGGGCGGGACCGGGACAAGGTGGTCGTCAGCGTGAAGTTCGGCGCGCTGCGCGACCCGGC
Source organism: Sphaerisporangium aureirubrum (assembly GCF_042658925.1). Classification (NCBI taxonomy): domain Bacteria; kingdom Bacillati; phylum Actinomycetota; class Actinomycetes; order Streptosporangiales; family Streptosporangiaceae; genus Sphaerisporangium; species Sphaerisporangium aureirubrum. The sequence continues at coordinate 61,942 of NZ_JBHSRF010000012.1, read as the reverse complement.
CGGCGGGTGGGTCGGGCACGACGCCCGCCCCGCGGCGGTGAAGAACTTCGCCGCGTACAGCCTGCGGCGGCTCGGCACCGATCACATCGACATCTACCGGCCGGCCCGCCTGGACCCGGACGTCCCCATCGAGGACACCGTGGGCGCCATCGCCGAACTGATCCAGGCGGGGTACGTGCGTCACATCGGCCTGTCCGAGGTGGGCGCGGAGACGCTGCGCCGGGCGAACGCCGTGCACCCCGTCGCCGACCTGCAGATCGAGTACTCACTGCTGTCGCGCGGCATCGAGCGGGAGATCCTCCCGGTCGCCCGGGAGCTCGGCATCGGCGTCACCGCGTACGGCGTGCTGTCCCGCGGCCTGCTCAGCGGCCACTGGACGCCGGACCGCGAGCTCGGCGCCCGGGACTTCCGCGCCAACAGCCCCCGGTTCCAGGGCGACAACCTGCGCCGCAACCTGGAGCTGGTCCAGGCGCTGCGCGAGATCGCCGACGGCCGGAGCGCGACGGTCGCGCAGGTGGCCGTGGCGTGGGTCGCCTCCCGCGGCGAGGACATCGTGCCCCTCGTCGGCGCCCGGCGCCGCAGCCGCCTCACCGAGTCCCTCGGTGCCGCCGACCTGAAGCTCACCCCCGATGACCTCGCGGCCATCGAACGCGCCGTCCCCGCCGACGCCGCGGCCGGGGGCCGCTACGCCGGTCCCCAGCTCGCGTCGCTGGACAGCGAGAAGTGAGCCCCCGCCGCCCGCGGCCCTGACACCGGTCAGGGCCGCAGGGACGGACGGGCCGGGCGCCGGAGGCGTCAGAGCCGCGAAGGCCAGGGCCCGTCAGAGACGGAGTGGCAGGCGGGCCAGGCGCCACGAGCCCGGGAGGGGTTCGCGTTCCAGTTCCGCCGGGGGGACGGCCAGGGACAGGCCGGGGTAGCGGCGCAGGAGGGCCTCGAAGGCGACCTCGCCCTCCTGGCGGGCGAGTGCGGCGCCGAGGCAGTAGTGGAGGCCGCTGCCGAAGCCGACGTGGGTCTCCCTGCGGCCGTCCGGCTCGCGGGTGATGTCCAGGCGCTCGGGGTCGTCGAACTCCCGGGGGTCGTAGTTGGCGCCGACCAGCATCGCCATCACCGGGGCGCCCTTCGGCACGGTCATGCCGCCGAGCTCGACGTCCTCGGCCGCGTAGCGGATGCGGGTGCCCTGGATGGGGCCGCACCAGCGCATCAGCTCGTGGACGGCGCGCGGCATCAGGGACATGTCCCCGCGCAGGAGGGCGAGCTGGTCGGGGTGGGTGAGCAGCGCGGCGGTGCCGTTGCCGATCAGGTGGGCGGTGGTCTCGTGGCCCGCCAGCACCAGGGTGAGCACCATCGTGACCATCTCGGTGTCGGTGAGGCGGTCGCCGTCCTCGTCGTGGGTGCGGATCAGGCCCGTGAGCAGGTCGTCGGCGGGGGCGGCGCGGCGGCGCGCGATGAGGTCCTCGATGTAGTGGACCAGGTCGCCCACCGCCTTGGCCAGGCCGTCCTGGCTGAACAACTGCTTGCCCCACTCCCGCCACAGCGCGCGGTCCTCCTCGGGGATGCCGACCAGCTCGCAGATGACCGTGATCGGCAGCGGGTAGGCGAAGTGGGGCATCAGGTCGACGACGCCGTCCTCGGCGTTGTCCGGCAGGCGGTCGAGGAGGTCCTCGGTGATCTGCTCCACCCGGGGCCGCAGCTCCATGACCCGGCGCGCGGTGAACGTGCGGGACACCAGCCGCCGCAGCCGCAGGTGGTCCTCGCCGTCCGCGTCCAGGATGCTCTCCAGGATGTACCTGGCGTACTCGGGCGGGATGCCGCGGGCCGCGATGACCTTCTCGCGGAGGTTGCCGACGTCGAGGCCGGGGACGTGCGCCGGGTTGTTGACGAAGCGGTGGTCGCCGAGCACGGTCTTGACGTCGTCGTAGCGGGTGACCAGCCACAGCAGCTGGTCCTGCCCGAGGAACGACCCCTGGACCAGCGGGGCCCGTTCCCTGATGCGGGCGTAGGCGGTGAAGGGGTCGCGCATCAGCTCTGGATCGAGCAACCGGACCACCCCGGGTCCCCCGGGTGCGTCCTGGCCGGCGGTGGTGCTCATGCTTGCCCTCCTTGTGTGCGTCTAAGGGAGTGTGTGCTTCTCGATCTCCAGGTGGAGCCGGTCGTGGAACTCCTGGAAGAGGGCGATGGCGGCGGGTGCCGCGGCGCGCACCGCCTCGGCGGGGGCGTCGGTCTCGAAGGACGACCGCACGATCCCCCGGAGCGCGTCCGCGCGCTCCGCCACGTCCGCCGTGCCCGTCCGGAACGGCTCGAACACCAGGAAGCCGGTCATGATCGCGGCGTACGAGTGCCGCTGGAGCTCGGCGGGGAGGTCGGTCCGCACCAGGCCGTGCTCGCGCAGCACCCGGACGTAGCCGCCCATCGCCCGTTCCCGGACCTCCATGAGGCCGCCGGCCACGGACGGGGCGGTGCGCAGCAGCGCCCCCAGTGTCTCGGCGTCGCCCACGAGCATCGCCCGCACGATCGGGTCGTCGTGCACGGCGAGGTACGCGAGCCGGGCCAGGTCGCCGAACCTGATGGCCCACGGGTCCTCGCGGCATGCCTGGAGGATGCGTGCGATCATCTGCCGCTGGGACCGCATCAGCACCGTCAGGAACAGCACTTCCTTGGTGCTGAAGTGCAGGTAGACGGTGCCCTTGCCGACGCCGGCGCGGCGGGCGACCTCGTCGATGGTGACCCGCCGGTATCCCCAGGCGACCAGCAGCTCGGCGGCGGTGTCCAGGATCAGGCCGGCACGGCGGTCGCGGCCCGATCTGACGTCGTCCGCCGGGGCGCTGATGCCTTCCACCGTGCTTCCTCTCCGTCGATCTCGTGACCTCGTGACCTCGTGACTGATTTTGAAATCTGGTCACGACGTCACGCTAGACCTGGGACTGTCGCGGCGGCAAGCCTTCTCCGGAAAGCGCAGAACCCCGCCAGGTTGGCCCTGGCGGGGTCCTACGCGTGCGAACCGGTGTGCGGGTCGCCTCTCGGCGAAACGCTCAACGCGGCTCCAGCCGAACGGTATTCCGCGAAGGCAATAGGTGAGGCCCGGGGACACCGGACACACCGGTCACGAGGAATGTAACCCCGGGAGCCCCGCGGATGTTCCCCCGCCACGAAAAAGTTGGCCGACACTTTCCGGTGGCGTGCGCCGGGTCAGTGGCGGTGGGTGGCGTCGGGGTGGCGGGGGTCGGCGGGGTGTTCGTAGCCCTCGTGCAGGTGGACGCGTTCGGCGTAGCGGCGCTCCAGCAGGGCCGCGAAGGCGCGGCCGGCGGCCACCTCGGACAGTTCCGCCGCGATGCCGTCCCTGACCTCCTCGTACGGCCGCGGCCCGCCCGGTTCCACCCGGTCCACCCGCAGCGTCCACGGCCCGCCCGGCCCGTCCACCGGCCCCACGACCTCCCCCTCCTCGGCGGCGAACACGGCGTCCTCCAGGGCTCCGGTCATCTCGCCGCGCCGCACCGGCCCGAGCGACGGCCCATCCGCGCGGCTGACGTACCGGACCTCCGGCCGGGTGAACCGATCACGGTTGCGCTCGTAGTACCCCCGCACCACCTCCTCCGGCACCCCGGCCCCGGCCGTGACCGCCTCCCGCACCGCCCGCGCCACCGGCATCGACGCGGCCACCGCCGCCACCACTCCCCCGGCCCGCAACGCACCCCCCAATGTCAGCGCCCCCGGACGATCCGCGCACGGAGCAGGGACCGGAAGCCCGAGCGCCACCGCCTCCTGCTCGATCAGCACCTCGGTCACCAACACCTGGACCGTCCAACGACGCAAATTGCGCCCCTCCGCGCCGTACGGCGACGGAAGCCGCCCCGCCAACGGCCCCGCCCGCAACGCAGCCTCCCGCGCGTCCACTTCGTCAACCGTGATCACCCGCCGCCCCACCTCGGCCGCGACCCGCCCGGACGCCGGGGCCGGGGTGTCGGCGGGTGGCGTGCTCATTCGGTTACCTCGATCTCGATGGGCTCGGTGTAGTGGAGGGTGCCTGCGCAGGCGAGTTTCACCAGCGCCCACCAACGGCCGGGGGTGGATCCGGTGGGGGCGTGCAGGGGGAAGTGGAGGCTGGCCTCGCCGGTGGGGGGGATGGTGGTGCCGGTGTTCCAGTGGGGGGTTAGGTCGAATGTGTGCCAGGGGGTGATCAGCTGGGCCTGGACGGAGACCTCGGTGCGGGCGGGGGAGCGTAGTAGTACGTCCAGGCCGGTCGGCGGGCCGCCGGGGGTGAGGCGTATCCGGGGGGTCCGCACGGTGACGGACAGGGTGTGGTCGTGGGGGCCGCCGGTGTGCAGCCTGGTCACGTCCTCGTAGGTCTGGCCGTCGTGGGAGATGCGGGCCCGCAGCCAGTACACGCCGGGCTCGGCGCCGGGTGGCGGTGTCACCCGCACCGGGAAGGAGGTGTGCCCGCCGGGGGGCAGGACGTAGGGGCGCCCGGCGGGCTCGCAGGCCCAACCGTCCGGTGGCAGCAGCGTGACGACTCCGGCCGCCTCGCCCTCGGTCAGGCCGGACGCGACCGAGACGACCGTCTCGACGGGACCGGACACGTCCAGGTCCGTCGCCGCCAGGTGCACGGCCACCGGCATGTTGCCCGCGGGGGCCGGGCCGGTGTTGTTCAGCCAGTAGCGGGTGTAGACCGGCTGGTACGGCTCCCCCTCGGGCCCGAGCAGGACGTCCGGCTCGCCCTGGGCGGCGCTCGCCAGCGGGGCCGTGACGGTGGCGATCTCCATGCCGGTCAGGGGTACGCCGCCGGGCGGCAGCGGGGACAGCGGGCGTTCCAGCAGGTCGGCGCGGTGGGGGGCGCCGAGGGGCAGGGTGGTGTGGATTCTGGCGGTGACCGGGGTGCCTGTCGCCTCGTACATCCGCAGGGTCACGCCGTCGACCCGGCCGGGCTGGCGGGCCGAGGCGAGGGGGTTGCCCTCGGGTTTGAGCGCGGTCAGCACCACCTGGCCCGCGGGCTCCACGGACAGGAAGGAGTGCGTGGCGGGGAGGTCGCCGTCGTGGGCGGGGGCGGTGACGGCCTTGAGGGGGTGGGCGGCGTCGTGGCCGTGCTCGACCAGCCGGGCGGCGCGCCAGTCGCCGGGGGCGGTGACCAGGGTGTACTCGAAGGCGTGCGTCCAGTGTTGCAGCTGGAAGGCCGAGCCGTCGGGGGCCGTCCTGCGCGGCGGGTCGATCCAGACGCCGGACGGCCAGCCGGTGCAGGACCGCAGCAGGGACAGGTGCAGCGCGCCGCCCGTGTCCACCGCGAAGCCGGGGACGCCGTGGTTGACCAGGCCGATGGTGTAGTCGTCCAGCGAGGGCTCGGTCAGCGCGGGCAGCTCCGCCGGGTGGACCACCTCGATGACGGCGTCGTCCAGGTCGGCGGCGAGCTCGCCGGCGGCGCCGTCCCCCGCGACGACGAGCACCGGCAGCGCGCGCGGCCCGGTGAGGTCGGCGCTCGGCACCCACACCTTCTCCAGCGGCTCGGCCGCCGGGACCCACACCCGAGCCCGCCCGCCCTCCGAGAGGCGCCGCCGCAGCAGCTCCGCGTACCCCGGGTCGGCGGACGCCAGCACCTCGGCGACGAACGGGTTCTCCTCCGGCGTCCCGATCGCGATGCGCACGTCCGGGAGATTGGAGTCGACCGCGAGGTCCCCGTACCGGGGAGCCGTCGCGGCGGAACAGGTCGCGGTCACCCCCTTGCGCACCAGCGCCACGGCCAGCTCGCGCGGCCCGTCCCCCGGGACGCCGCCGATGATCTCGGCGATCCCGATGGCCCGGGTGCCGGCGGGGGTGCCGTCCTCGTCGCGCAGGGCGACGCGGGCCGTGGCGGAGAGCGCGAACCAGTGGCCGGCGGGGTTGTCCAGGGTCCAGGGGTGCGGGCCGGAGTCGGCGTCGACGAGCCCGAAGCCGCGGCCGACCACGGCGTCGCCCACCTCGCTGACCGGGAGGGCGCCGGGGACATGGGCGGGCCAGCGCAGGCGGACCAGCTGGTCGGCGCCGTCGAACTCGTCCACGCGGGTGACGCAGTCGACGCGGTCCAGGCCCTGCCACAGCGTGATCCGCTGGGTGTACCGGACGGGGCCCACTTCGCCGGTGACGGTGAGGCGCTCGCCGAGCGCGCAGGTCTCCCTGGTGACGGACGTGGCCGCCTGCCCGGCCGAGCCGGCGACCGTCCCCTTGGGCACCAGGTGCCAGGGCCCCTCGCCGAACCTCGGGTGCGCCGGGTACTCGTCGTACACGAGCAGCTCGTTGCCCACCCGGCCGGGCCGCAGCAGGTCCCGGCCGCGCGCCAGGTCGCGGAACACCGACACGCAGCCCCCGCGCGCCGGATCCACCTCCACCAGGTGAGCGCCGTTCGCGATGGCGAGCCCGTCCGAGACGGCCCACCCGCTGGACGGCGCGCCCGTCAGCGGCTCCACGCGCAGCGTGCGGAACCCGAGCGGCGGGACGCCGGGAGCGAGCACGACCACGTCGGCGGCGACGAGGGTGCCGTCGTCGCCGTGCTCGGGGTTCTCCAGCAGCACGGGAAGCTCGCCCGCCGGGCCGGTCACCCGCACGCCGGTGGCGCCGGGAAGCGGCACCCGGACCCGGACCAGGTCGGTGCGGGCCCAGGACGAGGGGTTCCAGACGACGACCGCGGTCCCGTCGCCCCGGGTGTCGACGCGGGCGGTCAGCGCGGCGAGGGAGCGGGACAGCACGTCCGTGCCGATGTCGTGGGCCTCGCGCCAGCCGGTGAGCAGGTCCAGGTACACCTGGTCGGACTCCGAGCCGGTGATGGCGTCGTGGTGAGCGCCGAACACCAGCTGCCGCCACGCCTTGTCCAGCGCGGCGTGCGGGTAGCGGGCGCCGGTGGTGACGGCGGCGAGGGTGGCGAACTTCTCGGCGTCCGCCACCAGGGACTCGGCGGACCGCTGGGCCTGCTTGGTGTCGATGTACGACACGTCCTTGCCGGTGTACACGGGGTTCATGTCCCGGGTCTGCGGCGACGGCGTCCCCAGCGTGGCCCGTACCGCGGCGAAGAACTCCCTCGGCAGGCCGCAGACGAACCGCGGCGAGACGTACCGGGCGTTCCAGTCGCGGTGGATCGCGGTCACCCACTTGTTGGGCGGGGAGTAGTCGGTGCCCGCCGGGAGCAGCACGTTGCGGGTCGCCGCGACCTTCTTCAGCCGGACGAACAGCTCGTACACCGCCTCCTCCGCCGCGGCGAGGCCGGCCGCGCCGTCCATCCACCACCCGGCGCTGTAGTGCGCGGGCATGTAGTGCGTGAGCACGCCCTTGCCGGACGGCGACAGCCACTCGAACTCGGCGGGGAACTGCATGGACGAGGGGTCGCCCCAGCCGTCCCTGGCCAGGTCCCGCCCGGTGATCATCGGGCCCCACTGGTGGTACGGCCCCCGCGCCCAGGAGCTGGAGGTGAGCCCGGCCTCGGCGATCAGGCCGGGGAACTGCGGGTCGTGGCCGAAGACGTCGAGCTGCCACGCGGTCGCCGGGTCGCCGCCCATGACGTCGCGCTGGAACCCGACGCCGTACACGATGTTGCGGATCGTCGACTCGGCGGAGGTGAGGTTGGTGTTCGGCTCGTTGTAGGTGCCGCCCAGCAGTTCCACCCGGCCCTCGGCCAGCAGGGCGCGCAGGTGGTCGCGGTCCTGCGGGCAGGCGTCCCAGTACGGCTTGAGGTAGTCGACCTCGGCGAGCACGAACTTGTAGTCGGGGTCGCGGCGGGCCGTGTCCAGGTGCTCGCGCATCAGGGCGAACCCGGCGTTCTGCCGGTCACCCCGGTAGCGCTGCGCCTCCTCCCCCGCGTCGTCCCAGGTCGCGGTGTAGGCGGCCTGGGTGTTCCACCACACCGGGTCGTAGTGGAAGTGCGGCACCATCCACACCGTCCACCCCGGCTCGGACACCACCAGCTCACCCCGCGCCGACGCCTCGCCCGCCACGACCTCGATCGGCACCCGGGTCCCCGGCGCCGCGTCCGCCGTGACGGCGACCTCGGCCGGCCGCGCGGCGCCGCGCCAGGTGCCGCTGACGCCCGGCCCGGTCACGCGGTACTCGATCTCCCCCGGCGGCGCATCGACACGCACCCGGACGATCTGGCCCGTCTCGGTGAACAGTTCGGTGGATTCGACGCCGGTGATGCGCAACGGTCACCCTTTCCCGATCCCGCCTGCAAGGTGAGCGGCGGCCGTCCCGAACGTAAGTCGATTTGATTTACTAAGTCAACGGCCCGATGGACATCCCCCGGGAGGACGCTGTGACGCGGGAGCCACACCTGCAGATGGGGACGAACCTCCCGAAAGTCGGCCATTACAACCGCGCGGTGGTCCTGGAGGCGATCCAGGTCTCCGACGGCATCAGCCGCGTCCAGATCGCCGAGCACTCCGGCCTCACCCCCCAGACCGTCTCCGTCATCGTCCGCAAGCTGCTGCACGACGGCTTGGTCTACGAGGACGGCTCCCTCCCCTCCCAGGGCGGCAAACCCCGCACGATCCTCCGCGTCGCCCCGACCGCCGTCTACGCCCTCGGCATCCACTTCGACCCGGCCGAGACCACCCACGTCCTCACCGACCTGACCGGCCACCCCGTCGCCCGCCTCCGCACCGGCCCCATGACGGGCCCGGACTCCACCCCGGAGACCGTCCTGCGGGAGATGGCACGGGCGGCGCGGCGCATGCTGCGGGAGGCCGGGGTGCCGGACGGCAAGGTGCTCGGGGCCGGGCTGGCGTGCCCGGGGCCGCTGGACGCCGCCGGGGCGATGAGCGCCCCGCCCCGGCTGCCCGGCTGGGACGGGGTGCCGGTCAAACGGCTGCTCGAACGCCACATCGGCCTCCCGGTGACCGTCGACAACGACGCCACCGCCGCCGCGATCGGCGAGCGCTGGGCCGGGATCGCCCGCGCCACCCCGAGCTTCGCCTACCTCTACCTCGGCACCGGCATCGGCGGCGGCCTGTTCCTGGACAACCAGGTCTACCGGGGCCGTTCCGGCAACGCCGGGGAGTTCGGCCACATCACCGTGCTCCCGGACGGCCCCGAGTGCTACTGCGGCAACCGGGGCTGCGTCGAGGCCGTCTGCTGCCCGTCCGCCATCGAGGCCGCCGTCCGCTCCCGTCTCGCCGCGGGCGCCCCCAGCACCCTGCCGCCCGCCCCTGGCCACGCCGCGATCTGCGCGGCGGCCCTCGCCGGCGACCCGCCGGCCCGCGAGGTCATCGAGCTGGTGGCCGCCCGGCTCGCCGACGCCGCGGTGAGCATCGTCAACATGCTGGACATCGACCTGCTGGTCCTCGGCGGCCCGGCGTCACAACAGGTCGGCCCGCTCTACCATGCCGTGGTGGCCGGAGCGGTGGCCTCACGTCCCCTGGCCCGCCGCCTGCACCGGACGCGGGTCGAGCTCTCGCCTCTGACCGCCGACGCCGCCGCCATCGGCGCCGCCTCCCTGGTCCTGCACTCCGCCTACTCCCCACGCCTGCTCGCCCCGTGACTCCCGCAGAGGAAGAAGCATGAGCCTCAACGTTCTCGCCGCCGACATCGGCGGCACCAAACTCGCCGCGGCGCTGGTCGCCGGGGACGGCACCGTGCTGCGCCGCGCCGAGGTCCCCACACCGGCCGCGCCCGCCGGGCGGCCCTCGGTGGTGGGGGACGCCCTGGCGGGGCTGCTGCGCGAGGTGGCCGGGGAGACGCCGCCGGCGGCGGTGAGCGTCGCGTCGGCGGGGCCGCTCGACCCGGTCGCCGGGACGGTGAGCCCGGTCAACATCCCGGCCTGGCGGGACTACCCGGTCCTCGCGCGGGTGGCCGAGGTGGTGCCCGGCGTGCCGGGCCTGCTGGTCGGGGACGCCGTGGCCGCGGCGGCGGGCGAGCACTGGCGCGGCGCAGGGCAGGGCGTCGACGGCATGCTCGGCATCGTGGTGTCCACCGGCATCGGGGGCGGCCTGGTGCTGCGCGGCCTGCCGTTCACCGGGCCGACCGGCAACGCCGGGCACATCGGCCACATCGTGGTGGACCCCGGCGGCGCGCCGTGCCCCTGCGGCGCCGCGGGCTGCGTGGAGACCGTCGCCAGCGGCCCGTCGATGGCGCACTGGGCACGCGCTCAGGGCTGGCCCGGCCGCGACGCCCGCGAGCTGGCCACCGCGGCAGCCTCGGGGGACCCGGTGGCGCTGTCGGCCTTCGCGCGAGGCACGGACGCGCTGGCCCGGGGCATCATCACGGTGGCCGCCATCTGCGACCTCGACCTGGTGGTGATCGGCGGCGGCGTCGCCGCGGCCGGCGAGGTGCTGTTCGCCCCGCTGCGCCGGGCCCTCGCCGAGCACGTCCGCCTCGCCTACACCCGCCGCCTCCGCGTCGCCCCCGCCGCCCTCGGCCGCGACGCCGGCCTGATCGGCGCCGCCCGCATGGCCCTCCTGCCCTGACCGCCCGGACGGGACCGTGCTCGCCGGTTCCGTCGCCATATGATCACCTGACCGGGCGGCCCCTGCCGTCCCGGGCGGCGGACTCACGGGGGCGGCGATGAGCACGGACGAACGCGTCGAACGAGCCAGGCTTCTCTACGAACGGGCCCTCTTCGGCGGGGAGACGGCCGCACTCGCCGAAGCCGACCGGGAGCTGGACGCGGTGGAGGCCGGCCTGGCACCGGCCCGCGGCCGGGCCGCCCCCGACCGGGAACTCGACGCGGCCGAGGCCGATCTGGCGCTGGCTCGCGGCCGGCTGGTGCACGCCCGCGCCATGGAGAGCGGGCAGGAGGATCCCGGCGAGCTGGTGCTGTTCGAGCGGGCGGCCGGGCTGTACCGGGCCCTCGGCGACATGCGCGGCGAGGCCGAGGCCGTGGGCTGGGCGGGGATCTTCCATCAGGTGATCCGGCGCGACGACCATACCGCCGTCCCGCTGCTCGAACGCTCCCTGGCCCTCGCCACCCGGGCCGGGGACGCGCTCACCATGTCCTACGCGCTGCGCCACCTCGGCTTCGCCGAGCACATGGCCGGGCGGCTGGACCCGGCGCGGGCCCACCTGGAGGAGTCCGTGCGCCTGCGCCGCGAGGCGGGCTTCCTCCCCGGCGTCGCCGCCAACCTCGTCGGCCTCGCCTACATCGCCTCCGCCCAGGGCCGCCGGGCCGACGCCCTGTCCATGATCGAGGAGGCCGCCGCCATCGCCGGGTCCGAGAAGGCACTGGGCATCATGCGCTGGGTCGAGGAGGCCCGCACCCAGCTCCAGGGCTAGCCCGGCCTCAGCCGAAGGACCACAGCCCGAGCCGCACGCGCACGCCCGGGGAGGCGTACACCAGCGGCGGGTGGTCCGGGGCGGGGAGCCCTCCGGCCTGGACGAGGTTCTGGTCCAGGTGGCGGAGGCGGGCGTGGTGCAGGGGCCAGCGGGGGTGGGATACCTCGGCGTGGGCCACCCTGCCGCCGATCACGGTGAACAGGCGGTACCGCTCGGTCAGGAACACGGCGAGCCCTTCGTGCTCGGCGGGGGTCAGCGCGGCGCCGAGCTCCACGTCCGCGTCGGCGCGCGCACCGGCGGGTCCGGGCCACCGGCGGCGGCAGCGGTAGGAGCGCCGGGCGCCGGTACCCGTCACGGACATGTCCGACCAGTGGTACGGCAGCCGGTAGGACGCGCGGGCGGCGAGCACGGCGGGCAGCCGCGCGGCGTCCAGCGACAGGAACCATAGGCCGTCCCGCCCGCGGGCGTCCCGCGCGTACGTGCGCACGTTGGTCTCGGGGAACCGCGACAACCACGGCACCGCCGGGACGCCGGGGGCCCGGACGTCGCGCATCAGGAAGGGCGTGAGACCGACCCACGCCGACCCGTCGAACGTGTCGGCGGTGAGCCCGTCCGGCAGCATCGCCTGGATCAGATCGGCCGGATACCGCCAGTGGACGAAGGTGATGTCCGCCCAGTGGTGGTACATCACCGCCCGGAATCCCTCGGTCGTTCCCATGCCCGAGCTTTACCCCGCACCCCCGTCCGTAGCCGGTCCGGACGCCGCGATCGTGTGGCCTGCCGGAACGCGGCGCGGGCCTTTACCGCACTCTGGTTCCACCGGCCCGCGGCGGGGACCTAGCCTGGGATCGGCGGACAGTGGGCGTGCGGGGACGTCTGCCGTCAGGAGGCCACGATGAGGCTGCCAGTGCCGAGGGGCCCGATCAGCGAGCGGCTGTTCGGCGAGTTGAGCCGTCCGCCCCACGACTTCGCGTTCCCCGGCTCGCTCCTCGCGACGCCCGCCGCGCCGGTCGTGGCCGACGAGGACACGCAGGTGGCGCTCTTCGCCTGTTACGAGTTGCACTACCAGGGTTTCGACGCGGTCGACGACCGGTGGGAGTGGAACCGTTCGGTGCTGGCCGTGCGGGAACGGCTGGAGGACCGGTTCGAACGGGCACTGGCCGGGGTCGTCCCCCGGCCGCCGGCCGCGTCCCCGCGGGCCACGCCGCGGCTGCTGGTCGAGACGGTCGCCGCGGACGACGGGCCGTCCCTGGCGGCCTACCTGCACAGGGAGGCCGACCTGGAGCGGTTCCGGGAGTTCGTCGCGCACCGGTCGATCTACCACCTGAAGGAGGCCGATCCGCACACGTGGGCGATCCCCCGGCTGCGCGGGCCCGCCAAGGCCGCGCTGGCGGAGATCCAGGCGGACGAGTACGGCGGCGGGCGGGCCGGGCGCATGCACTCGGAACTGTTCCGCGCCACCATGCGCGGCCTCGGCCTCGACGACACCTACGGCGCGTACGCCGACCTGGTCCCGGCGGTCACCCTGGCGGCGGGCAACACGATGTCGATGTTCGGGCTGCACCGGCGGCACCGGGGGAAGCTGCTCGGCCAGCTCGCGGCGTTCGAGATGACCTCCTCGCTGCCGAACCTCCGGTATGGCCAGGCCCTGCGGCGGCTGGGCGGAGGCGCGGAGGCGCTGCGCTACTACGAGGAGCACGTACGGGCCGACGCGGTGCACGAGCAGATCGCGGTGCACGACATGTGCGGGAGGTTCGCGGCCGACCACCCGGAACTGGCCGGTGACGTCCTGTACGGCGCGGCCTGCGCCCTGACCCTCGACCGTCTCTTCACCGAGCACGTCGTGGGCCGCTGGCGCGCGGGGGCCGGCTCGCTGCGCGAGGCGGTCGCGGCGGCGGCCCCGCGTTGATCGACCTGGCGTACGTGCTGCCGCTGCGGTGGGAGCGGGACACCGGCCTCCCGGAGCTGACCGCGTACCTGCGCCGGCTGAGCGAACAGGTGGAGGTCGTGGTGGTGGACGGGTCGCCGCCCGAGGTGTTCGAGCGCCACGCCCGGCTGTGGCGCGGGTCGGTGCGCCACCTGCGCCCGGACGGCGACCTGGAATGCGCGAACGGGAAGGTGGCCGGGGTGCGCACCGGGCTGCGCCGGGTCCGGCGGGAACACGTGGTCGTCGCGGACGACGACGTGCGCTACGACACCGCCGGCCTGGCCCGGATGCGCGCCCTGCTGGAGACCGCCGACCTGGTACGGCCGCAGAACCACTTCCACCCGCTGCCCTGGCACGCGCGCTGGGACACCGCCCGCACGCTGCTGAACAGGGCGTGCGGCGCGGACTACCCCGGCACCTTCGGCCTGCGCAGGTCCTTCTTCGAGCGTATGGGAGGGTACGACGGCGAGGTGATGTTCGAGAACCTGGAGCTGATCCGCACGGTACGGGCGCGCGGCGGCAGGGAGTGCCGGGCGGGCGGCCTGTACGTCCGGCGCCTGCCCCCGGGCACGGCGCGGTTCTGGTCCCAGCGTGTCCGGCAGGCGTACGACGACCTGGCGCAGCCCGCCCGGATGGCCGCCTTCCTCGCCGTCCTGCCCGGCCTGGCCGTCGTCCTCGCCCGGCCGCGGCGCTGCCGTGCGGTCGCGCTTCTCCTGCTCGGCGCGGCGGGCGTCGCCGGCCTCGCCGAGGTGGGCCGCCGCCGGGACGGCGGGCGCCGGGTGTTCCCGGCCACCTGTTCGCTGTTCGCCCCCGTGTGGGTGCTGGAGCGCGCCGTGTGCTGCTGGCTGGCGCTGGCGGCCCGGCTGCGCGGCGGGGTGCCCTACAACGGGCGCCGCCTGCGGGTGGCCGCCCACTCGGTCAGGTACCTTCGCCGGGCGCACCCGGCGCCCGGAACCCGGTGGTCTTGTGCGAGCCGTCGCAGAACGGCTTGATCGCCGACCGGCCGCACCGGCACAGCGCCACGGCCGCCCGGCCCTGGTCGACGGTCCTGCCGTCCTGGGTCACGATGGTGAACGGCCCGCGCACCAGCAACGGCCCGTCCTCGCACAACGTCACGGTGACCGGCCCGTCCGCCTCCTCCCGCCGGGCGCCCGGCCCGTCCCGCGTCTCCGGCCGCGCGCCGTCCCCGTCCCCCGCCCGCCCGGCGTCCGCCGCCAGCAGCGTCAGGACCGCCTCCAGGACCTCCGGCACGCCGATCTCCAGCAGCCCCGGGTCCGGCACGAGCCCGTGCGGGTCGCCGGTACGGCCCGCCCACAGGGCGATGTGACGGTCGCGGCGCGGCCGTCCCCCGCGTGCCGGGGAGGCCGGCCCGAAGAGCACGACCGACGGCGTGCCGAGCGCCGTCGCCAGGTGCGCCACGCCGGTGTCCCCGCACACCACCAGCCGTGCCGCCCCGACCAGCTCCGCGAGGGCCGCGACATCGGTGCGCCCCGCCGCGACCTCGGCGACCGGCGAGCCGGACGCCCGCGCCAGGGCGGCCACCCGCAGGGCGAGGGCGCGTTCGGCCGGGCCGCCGGTGAGCAGGACCCGGTGACCGGCGCGGCCCAGCGCGGCGACCACCTGGGCGAACCGCTCCGGCGGCCAGCGGCGGGCGGGGGACGCGGCGCCCGGGTGCACGATCACGTGGCCCGCGGCGGTCGCGGGAGGCACGGGGAGGGACAGGTCGGCGGGGTCGGCCGGCACCCCGTACCAGCCGAGCAGGGCGCACCAGCGGGTCACCTCGTCCGGCTCGGGGTCCCAGGGCGGTCCGCCGGCGTGCGGCACGCCGGGATGAGCGTGGGTGAGCAGCCGTCCCGGCCGGGTGCGCAGCAGGGCGAGAGTGCTACGCGGGCCACCGCCGTGCAGGTTGACCGCGATGTCCGGCCGGTCGTACGGCACGGGTCCCGGCCCTGAGACGTCGAGAAGGGCGTCCACGGCGTCCATCAGCGGGAGCAGGCCGGACAGCGCGGCCGGGGCGGCGAGCAGGATCCGGTGCCCCGGATACGCCCTCCGCAGCCCCCGCAGCGCCGGCACCGCGGTGAGCAGGCCGCCCATTCCGAGCCCGCGCAGCGCCACCAGCACCGGCCGGTGCTCCATCGTGATCACCCCCCCGCGGCGTCCCGTCGTCACCGTTATGCCCGGTGACGGCGGTGAACAGGACACGCGGGGAGTGTGGATTCAGGATGCGGGGGGAGGGAGGGGGACGTGGTAGTCGAGGACGGTGCGGTCGCCGGGGATGACGATGGGGTCGGCCACCTCGACCACGCGGCCGGCGGCGCGCATCAGGCGGGTGATGGTGAAGACGGGGACGCCGGGGCGCAGGCGCAGGACGGAGGTCTCCTCGGGGGTGGGCATGCGGGTGCCGACGGACTCGGTGATGTCGTCGACCTCGATGCCGAGGGTGCGCAGCTGGTTGATGGTGCCGCCGGGCCACGGCTCGTTGTCGGGGTCGGCCACGGGGGTGCCCTCGACGTCGGAGGCCAGCAGGCAGGGGCGGGACATCTGGGCGGGTACGCCCGCGGAGTAGAAGACGAAACGGCGTTCCAGCACGCGGGTGCCGACGGGCACGCCGAACAGCCCGGCGAGGCGGTCGCAGGCCTCGGTCCACCGGTACACCTTGTCCAGCCGGTACTGCGACCACTCGATGCCCTGGTCGTCGGTGAACGACGTGCGCGGCTCGGTCTGCGGCCCCCGGTCGGCCTGGTAGCGCCGGGAGGAGACGCGGCGCACGACGGGCCGTTCGCGCACCCAGGTGCCGCCGCGGCCCCGGGTGTCCACCAGGCCGGCGTGCTTCAGCTCGTCGATCGCCTGCCTGATGACGATCTCGGAGACGCCGTACCTCTGGGCGAGGTCGGCGTGGCGGGGAAGGCGGGTGCCGGGCACGAGGTCGCCGCCGAGTATCGCACCACGCAATTCCGCCGCGACGTGCTCATAGGCGTGTCCAGGCAAATGCGTGCGTCCCATCTACTGGGGGTCCCAGGCGGTGTCACCGGGTTGACACGCACCTTATCGTCTCGCCATTGTCGTATATGTCAATCAATTGACATTGCTGTTAAGGGGTATGGATGGCCCAGAGCTCTCCGGAGGCGATCGCCGCGGGTCCAGAGGACCGCGGGGCGACGGCACTGACCTCCACCGCCGGCAACGCCGACCACGGCCCGCACGTCCCCCGCCCGCGCGAGGGCTGCGAGGAGATCGTGTGGCATCCCCCGGCGAACGTCGAGAGCCGTCCCCGCGTGCTGCGCTGGACCTGCGAGTGCAGGTCACGGGTGTACTACCTCGTGGTCGGCGGAGGCCGCGCGCACATCCGCCGCTCGGACGGCCCCGGCCCGCACCGCGAGACGGTGCGCATGCGCTACCACCACATCGAACGCCTGTGGCTGAAGATCCTGCGCGGCCAGGCCCGGTGACCGGCCGCCCGGCTCAGGAGGGCGCGGGCAGGCTCTTCAGCTCGTCCAGGGCCTCGCGCAGGTAGTCGGAGAAGGTCCACACGTCGGGCACCAGCATGCGGCAGGAGACGATGCCGACGGCGACGCGGCCGTCGTAGGAGAAGGCGGTGATGTTGAGGCCGCCGCTCGCGTCGGTGACCACCGACACGGGGTACTGGGCCAGCAGGCGCCGCCCGCAGACGTACAGCGGGATCTGCGGGCCGGGCACGTTGGAGATCATGAGGTTGATCGGCGGGGAGGTCTGCGCGACCAGGCCGAAGGCCGCGCGGTCCGCCAGGCCGGTCAGCGCGGCCGGCATGCTCTCGCTCAGGTGGCGCAGCCAGCGCGCGGGGGCCAGGCCGAAACGCTCCTTGATCAGGCTCATCGACTCGTGCATCGCGCGCAGCCGCTCGCCGGGGTCCTCGGTGCGGGTGTCCAGCGGCGTGATCATGAGGGTGACCTGGTTGCCGGGCGCGTCCCCCGCGCCGGCGCCGCGCAGCGAGAACGGCACGCCCGCCACCAGGGGCTCGGCGGGCAGCGCCTCGTGGTCGACCAGCCAGCGCCGCACCGCGGTCGCCGCGAGGGTCATCACCACGTCGTTGACGGTCACCCCGAACGTCTTCTTGACCTGCTTGACGTCGTCCAGCGACAGCTCCACGAACGCGAAGCGGCGGTGCGCGGACACCGGCCCGTTGAACGGCGTGCGCGGTACGGTCAGCCTCGGCAGCTCGGGCACCTGCTCTCCCCCGCCCAGCTGCCGGGTGAGCCACCGGGTGGCCCGGGAGACCGGCCCGGCGCCGGGCAGCAGGGAGATGACGGGGATCTCGTCCAGCCGGGGCATCGCCTCGACCATGAAACGCAGCAGGTGGGCCGGGTTGGCGAGGAGGCGGCCGGCGGTGCGCAGCAGCATCTCGGCGGTCTCGGGTGCCCGGTCGGGGTGCCGGGGGTGGTCGTGCCCGACGCCGAGCGGCTCGGACACCGGGCTGACGTCCATCAGGGCGGCGAGCGCCCCGGCGCCGTACATGCCGTCGATGGCCGCGTGGTGGATCTTGGTGTAGAGGGCGGTGCGACCGCCCTCCAGGCCGTGGATCAGGTACATCTCCCACAGCGGGCGGCGCCGGTCCAGCCTGCGGGCGTGCAGCCGGGCCACCTGCTCGCCGAGCTGGGTGTCGTTGCCGGGGGCGGGCAGGGCCAGCTCGCGCACGTGGTAGTCGAGGTCGATGTCGTCGTCCTCGGCCCAGTAGGGGTGGTCGAGGCCGAACGGCACGGTGACCAGCCGCCTGCGCAGCGGCTCCACCAGGTGGGAGCGTTCCTCCACCAGCGCGACGAGCTCCTCGCGGCCGAGCTCGCCGTCCAGGATGGAAAGGCCCGCGACGTTGGCGACGTTGGTCTCGGTCTCGAAGTTGAGGAACTGCGCGTCGAGCGCACTGAGCTGCCGCATCCGTCCACCTCCCTGATCGGCGCGGGCCCGCCTGACGCGTTCTTCCCCGCCCGTCTACGGACGATACCGGGCACGCCGGTACGGCCCGCGCGGCGGTCGGCGCGCGGGCCGCAGGGACGGGGTCAGGAGGCCGGGACGGTGTCCACCCAGCGGGTCGAGGAGGCGCGGTAGCCGTTGACGCGGCTCAGCACCTCGGACGGCGGCACCACCTCGTTCTTGGCGTGGTAGAACCAGTCGACCTGCTGGTGGTAGGCGCGCTGCGTGGAGCTGCCCACCAGGCCGCCGCCGATGAACCACAGGTTGAAGTTCACCGACTGCACGGTCTCGGGGTAATAATCTCCGCCGTGCTCGGCGAACAGCGTGCCGTCGATGTAGTACCTGATGGTCCCGCCGGATACCTGGAGCACCAGGTCGTGCCAGCCGTCGTAGCTGGCCCGCACCTCGTTGTGCACGTTGACCGCCAGCCACGGCTCGTTTCGGTAGGTCTCCCAGGAGGTGGCGTACATGATGTTGGACGGCTCGCCCCAGCCGCCGTTGGGCAGGTACTCGAAGTCCTGCTCGCTGTAGTTGGGATCGAGGTCCGCGGCGAGCGGGGTGATCGTGAAGAACGTCTGCACGATCTGGTCGCCGTCCGGCCCGCTGACGGGGGCGTCGGAGAACTTCACCCGGGCGGCGTAGGTGCCCGCGAGGAACTTGCGCTGGTGCAGGAACTCCGCCTGCTGCGTGCCCGAGGCGGTGCCGTCGCTGGCCGCGCGCAGCTGGAGCGCCTGGTTGCCGGTGCCGACGGACGGGAAGCTGATGTTGCCCTTGGGCCAGCTCGCCCCCGGCACGCCCGGCCCGCCGGAGTTGGTGCGCACCGTCCAGTGATGGGCGGTGATGCCGGCGTCGTCGGCGCCGGCGTAGTTGAAGTCGTCGAAGACCACCCCGGCGTTGCCGCCGGGTGCCGTGGGGGTGACGGTGGGGGTCGGGGTGGCCGTGGGGTTGCCGCCGGTGGGCGCGGTGCCCCACAGCAGGGTGCCGTTCTGGTAGACGGTCACCTTGGTCCAGTCCCCGTACGTGGTGCGGGCCGGGCCGAACGAGTAGTCGTCGCTCTGGGTGATCCGCTGCCAGTCGGCGCGGTAGAAGCGCAGCTGCAGGTCACCGGTCTGCGCTCCGGCGGCCAGGGTGCCTGCGGTGAAGCCGACCTCCAGGTACCGGTCGGCGGTGGCCGTGCCGGGCGAGATCGCGCCGAAGGTGCCGGTGACCGTCGAGCAGGACACCACCGCCCAGGAGCAGGCGAAGCGGTACTGCTGGGACGCGGAGTCGGCCTTGAAGTAGTACCGGATCTTCACGCCGGACAGCGGCACCGCCGTGGAGCCGGTGCTGACGAGGTTGAACCACGGCTCCACCTGGTCGGCGGTGGCCCCGGTGGCGCTGGTCTTGTACTGGAGCCGCAGCGACACCGCGGCGCCGGCCGGCCCGGCGGCGATCACGGCGGCCAGGGCCGCGAGCAGGGCGGACACCAGCCCGCCGACTAACAGCTTCCTGCGCACTTGTCGTTCCTTTCGTGGTGCGGGCCCGCGCGGCGGGAGCCGTGGGGACTAGGGGACGAGCGGGCCGACGTGCACACCCTGGGCGGTCAGGCGGGCCAGGTGCGGGTCGAGCCGCTGGAGGAAGTCGGGGTAGTCGCCGGGCGAGCCCCAGGCGACCTCGGCGAACGCGCACAACCGGGGGAAGGCCATGTACTCGACCCGCTCGGGCGTCGGCATGTACTCGGTCCACAGCTGGCACTGCACGCCGCGCACCCCCGGGTCGGGGGCGAAGCCGTAGGCGTCGGCGAGCGAGACGACGCCGGGCTGCGCGCGGGGCTGGCCGGGCGCGTCGGAGGGGTAGTAGTCCAGGTAGGTGCGGGTGTAGGGGGCGAGGATGATGTCGGTGCGGTCCGGCAGCGCCTGCTCGTCCCGCCACACCATGACGGTGGTACCGGGCGTGGGCGGGCGGTCCGGCTCGTCCCAGCAGACCAGCTTGCGGCCGAGCCCTTCCAGGTGGGAGGCCATGCGGCCGATGAACCAGCCGCACGCCTCGGACGGCCCGGCCAGGCCCAGCTCGGCCAGCCTGGCGAGCGCCCGGGGGCTGGCCTCCCACTCGGCGGGCGGGCACTCGTCCCCGCCGACGTGGATGTAGGTGCTCGGGAACAGCTCGGCGACCTCGTCGAGCACGTCCTGGCAGAACCGTACGGTCGGCTCCTCCAGGTTGAGCACGTGCTCGCTGATCCCCCACTCCGACCACACCGGTAGGCGGCGGGAGGGCTGGTTGCCGAGCTCGGGGTAGGCGGCGATGGCCGCTTGGGCGTGGCCCGGCATCTCGATCTCCGGGACCACGGTGACGAACCGCTCGGCCGCGTAGGCGACGATCTCGCGGATGTCGGCCCGGCTGTAGAACGCCGGGGCGTCGCCGCGCCGCGCGCCGACCTCGGTCAGCCGCGGGTAGCGCTCGATCTCCAGGCGCCAGCCCTGGTCGTCGGTGAGGTGCAGGTGCAGGACGTTGAGCTTGTGCTCGGCCAGCAGGTCGATGAGGCGCAGCACGAACGTCTTCGGCATGAAGTGCCGGGCGACGTCCAGCATGACGCCGCGCCAGCCGAACCGGGGCCGGTCCTCGATGACGCCGTACGGCACGGCCGCGCCGAACTGCGCCAGGGTCGTCAACCCGTAGAAGCGCCCGGCCCGGCCGCCCGCGGTGAGCTCGATGCCCGCGGGGCCGACGTCGAGGCGGTATCCCTCCTCTCCGAGCTCGGGATCCGGGGCTGCGTACCGCACCAGATCCGGGTGGAACGCGACGGTGCCCCCGAGGACGGCCAGGTCACGTGGCCGTGGAATGATCACGTTGCTTCTCCCTATCCGCGCACGCCGGGGACGGCCCGGGGCGTGCGCTCGGGTTGGTGGACGGGCGGGTCAGCCTTTGACGGCGCCGGCGATCATGCCGGTGGCGACCCGGCGCTGCAGGACGAGGAAGATCAGCAGGACCGGGAGCATGAACAGGGTGGCCGCCGCCATGGTGGCCCCCCAGTCGGTGCCGAAGATGTTGGAGAACGACGACAGCCACACCGGCAGCGTGCGGTCGTCCTGGTTCTTGATGATCAGCGCGTTGGCGAAGGCGAACTCGTTCCAGGCGGTGATGAAGCCGAACAGCGAGGTCGCCATCAGGCCCGGGGCGAGCAGCGGCAGCACGACCCTCCGGAAGGCGGCGGTACGGCTCGCGCCGTCCATCATCGCGGCCTCCTCCAGCTCCGGCGGGATCGCCGCGAGGAAGCCGCGCAGGGTGACGACGGTGAAGGGCAGCGTGGCCATGAAGTACAGCAGCGTCAGCATGGACAGCTTGTCGAGCATGCCGGTGTCCCTGGCGATGACGAACATCGAGATCAGCAGCGCCTCCCACGGCGCCATCTGCGCGATGAACACCATCAGGATGAACGCCCGCCGCCCCCGCCAGCGCATCCGCGCCACCGCGAACGCCGCCAGCAGGGCGACCACGAGGGACAGCAGCACCGCCGACACGGTGACGAGCAGGCTGTTGCGCCAGAACTGCGCGAACCCGT
Source organism: Sphaerisporangium aureirubrum (assembly GCF_042658925.1). NCBI lineage: Bacteria > Bacillati > Actinomycetota > Actinomycetes > Streptosporangiales > Streptosporangiaceae > Sphaerisporangium > Sphaerisporangium aureirubrum. Next base: position 40,319 of record NZ_JBHSRF010000012.1, on the reverse strand, counting down.
CGGCCCGCACCGCCGTGACGAAGTGCTCCAGCGTGGGGTGGGCGGGCCAGAAGCTCGGCGTCTCGGACTGGATGTCCGCGGCCGGGGTGAACGCGGTGACCGCCATCCAGTAGACGGGGAACACCGAGACGGCCAGCACCCCCGCGGCGGCCAGGTGGAGGGCGGCCCGCCGGACCGGGCGCAGGGCCGCGCCGGGGCGGCGGGACGGCCGCGAGCCGGTCCGGCGGGCCACGCCGGGCCGGGGGTCCCGGGTGGTGCGGGTGGTCATCGGGCCTCCCCTTCTTCGCCCTCGTGCCGGTGCATGCGCCGCAGGTGGGCGAGCAGGGCGACGAGGAGGATCAGCACGGTCAGGGTGGAGATGGCCGCGCCGAGGTCGTACTTGTGCAGGGACTGGGCGACCTGGAAGGCGTAGATCGGCAGGGTGGTGGTGGCGCCGTCCGGGCCGCCCTTGCTGACCGCCCAGATCTGGGCGAAGCACTTGAACACCCAGATCACCTCCAGGGAGGTGATGAGGCCGAACAGGGGGCGCAGGATGGGGAAGGTGATGGCGGTGAACACCTGCCTGCCGCTGGCGCCGTCGATCCTTGCCGACTCCTCCAGCTCGGCGGGGATCGTGGTGAGGCCGGCGTACAGCGTGAGCGCGGCGAACGGCACCGACTGCCAGACGACCAGCATGACCAGGATCGCGAAGGTCGAGGTGCCGTCGGCGAACCACGGGTAGTCCTTGAAGCCGTCCAGCCCGACCTGGACCAGCAGCCAGTTGACCACCCCGAACCGCGACTGGAACAGCCACTGGAAGACGGTGGTCGCCGCCAGCACCGGCGTCGCCCAGGTGAGCACCAGTCCCCCGAGGACGGCCACCCGCGCCCGCCGCCCGAGCCGCACCGCCATCAGCGCCACCAGCGTGGATATCACCATGATCAGCACCACGTTGACCCCGGTCCAGACGACCGTCCGCCGCACCACCTCCCAGAACTCCGGGTCCCCGAGCACCTCCCCGTAGTTCTCCAGCCCGACGAACGCCGCCCCACCCCTGATCAGCTCCCCGGTCCTGAAGTGCTGAAGTGAGATGACCACACTCCGCACCACCGGATAGACCAGCAGGAACAACGCCCCCGCCACGGTCGGCGCGATCAGCAGATACGGCCACCAGGCCCCCGCCCGCCGCCGTGCCGAGGCGGACGGGCCATCGGTCCCGCCGGAGTACTCGGGTGCCGGCACCGTCTCCCCACCGGAAGACCTGGGCGCCGGAGCGCCGGGCCGGGGGGCGGGTGCCGGAGGCGATACGGTCACGACTCTCCTCGATCGCGATGGTGGATCCAATGCCGTGCGGTCCACGGCGGTGCACCCGCGGGTTCACCGCCGTACGACGGCGCCGATTTCGCCACACCACGTCCCGCCGCCCGGCGCCGGATCACCTGGGCCCGGATGAGCGACGGGCCGTGGGCACCCGATGCGCCGCGGCAGCCGCAGCGCCGGATCACCCGAGCCTGGGTGGGGGTGGGGCGAAAGCGTTCGATGTGGCGGGATGGGGCTTCAGGACTTGGTGTTGAGGATGGTGGTGATGGCTTCGGAGGCGGTGGTGGCGGCGGGGGACGGGGCGGGGGCGGTCAGGGCCTTGGTCATGTATTCCTTGATGATGTTTCTGGCTTCTACGGCGGCCCAGTTGGGTGAGTTGGGGGTGGCGTGGCCGTTGGCGGCGCCGGCGGCCATGGCGGCGGTGCCCTCGTCGCCGTCCAGGGCACCGGCCAGGGAGACGCGGTTGGGGACGTAGCTCATCTCCTTGGCCATGTCGATCTGGAAGTCGCGGCCGGCGAGGGCCTTGACCACCTCGTAGGCGGCGTCCTGGTGCCTGGACGCCTCGGGGATGATCAGGTCGGAGCCGCCGGTGAACACGGCGCCGGGCTTCTCGGCGGTCTTGCCGGGGATGGGGAAGAACCCCAGCTTGCCGGCGAGATCGGGGTTGGCCTTCTCGATGGCGACCGCGCCGCCGGGGGTGGAGATGAGCTGGGCGACGTCGCCCTTGGCGAACACGTCGGCCTGCGGCGGGCGGCTCTCGTCGGAGTCCTTGGGGCCCTTGCCGAGGGCCTGGAGCTTCTTGTAGAAGTCCATGCCGGCCAGCGCCTGCGGGGTGTCCAGCGCGCCGCGCCAGGCATCGCCGTCCTTGACCGCGAGGTCGCCGCCCTCGTCCCAGATGAAGCCGGCGAGGGTGTACCAGTTCTGCCCGGCCAGGTAGATGCCCTGGTCGCCGCCCTTGTTGAGCTTGGCGGTGACGGCGAGCCACTCGTCGCGGGTCTTGGGCGGCTCGGCGATCCCGGCCTTGGCGAACAGCTCCTTGTTGTAGATCACGACCCGGTTGGCGGCGTACCAGGGGACGCCGTACTGGCGGCCGTCGATCTTCCCGGGCTCGGCGAGGCCGGGAAGCCAGTCGGTGCCGCCGAGGTCGGCGACCTTGCCGGAGAGGTCCTTCACGCCGCCGCTGGCGGCGTACTCGGCGACCTGGGTGTTGCCGACCTCGATCACGTCGGGGGCGTCGTTGCTGGCCAGGCCACTGGTGACCTTCTGGCCGATGCCGTCCCACTCCTGGATCTGGATGTCCAGTGTGACGCCGGGGTGCGCCGACTCGTAGCCGGTCCTGAAGCGGCCGAGCAGCGCGTCGGAGAAGCTGTCGCGCATCACCCAGACGGTGAGCTTCTCCGGGGCGGCGGACCCGGCCGGGCCGGGGGGCGGGGCGGAGGAGCCGCACCCGGTCAGTCCGGCGGCGAGCGCCAGCACTCCCGTCGCGGCGAGAAGGCGATACCTCACGGAGACTCCCACTGGTCAGTTATTGGTAAGCAATTCCCCCGGTTGCAGCTAGAGTGGTCCTTACCAGTTGGCTCGTCAAGACCCTTTTTCGCGAGATCCGCCGCATCCCCGCCCACAGTGGTAAGTCGCTGGTAAGGTCGCGGTGTGACTCTGAACATGCGGGCCGGGCTCAAGCGCGATCGGGTGCGCGACTTCCTGCTCGACTTCATCGCCGACAAGCGCGCGGGCGAGGCCATCCCGTCCGAGCGCGACCTGTGCAAGGAACTGGGCGTGTCACGGCCCACGCTGCGCGCGGCGATCGAGGACCTGGTGCGCTCCGGCCTGCTGGTGCGCGAGCACGGCCGGGGCACGTTCACCGGCCCGCAGCGGGTCACGCAGGCCCTGTCGGCGACCGCCGGCGGCTCGTTCTACGCGCCGCCCGCCGAGGGGCACTGGCTCAGCCGCGTGCTGGAGTTCGGCCCGGTCCCGGCCGGGCCGCAGCTGGCCACCCGCCTCCAGCTCTCCCCCGCCGACCCGGTGCTGCGCGTGGTGCGGCTGCGCATCGTGGACGACGAGCCGATGGCCATCGAGCGCATCCAGCTCCCGCACACCCTGGTGGAGGGCCTGCTACCCGCCGACATGGAGTCGGGCTCGTTCTACCGGCTGCTGCGCGAGAGGTTCGGCGTGGACGTGCGCAGCGCCGTGCAGACCATGGAGGCCACCGTCACCGACGAGACCGAGGCCGAGTTGCTGCACGTGCCGCAGCACTTCCCGGCGCTCGGGGTGGAGCGCACCACCCGGGACGCGACCGGCCGCATCGTCGAGTTCGTCCGCTCCATCTACCGGGGCGACCGCTACCGCGTCACCTCGGAACTGTATTTCGACGCCGACTCCGGCTGATCCCCTTTCACCCGTCCGGGCTGGCAGGAAGCTGACAGCCCCGCGCAGCATGCTGCCTCCCCCTCGCATGGCCCGCGCGGCGCGCGCGGCGCACAGTGGATTGTGCGTACTCGAAAAGAACCACGACCCTCACGAGATTAAAGAAATGCATGAATCCACCGCGTCCACCGAATTCCCCCGCGCCGTGAGCATTTCCGCCGCGCCGATTTCCACCCGGACCGCCATCCCCGCGCCGTCACCCGGCGCCCCGTGGCGGGGCCGGAAGGGAGGCACCGTGACCACCGCTCTCGTCCCGACCGGGCACAGCCGCGTCTGGTGGGCCAGCCCTCAGCAGCCGCCCGCCGACACCGTGACCGGCGTGCTCAGCCCGCCCGAGCTGGAGCGCGCCCTGCGTTTCCACCGCGACGCCGACCGGCGCCGCTTCCTGACCGCCTGCCTGCTGCTGCGGATGGCCGCCGCCGCCCACCTGGACATCGCCCCGCACCAGGTGCACGTCGAGCGGCGGTGCCCCGACTGCGGCAAGCCGCACGGCAAGCCGCACATCCTGCACACGCCGTCCCCGCTGTACGCCTCGGTGTCGCACTCAGGCGACCGTGTCGCGGTCGCGCTGAGCACCGCGGGGCCGATCGGCGTGGACGTCGAGCAGATCCCCGACGCGCCGGTGAACGAGCTGATCCGCTCGGCGCTGACCCCCGCCGAGCAGGACATCGTGCGCTCGATGCCCGAGCAGAACCAGCACGCCGCCTTCACGCGCATCTGGGTGGTCAAGGAGGCCGTGCTCAAGGCCACCGGGCACGGGCTGCGCATCCCTCCCCGGCACGTCCACGTGAGCCATCCCTACCAGCCGCCCGCGCTGCTGGAGTGGCCGCTGGACATCCCGGTGGAGCACCTGCGGCTCCAGGCCCTGGACCCGGGTGTGGGGTACGCCGGAATGATCGCCACCATCGCCGACGTGGCACCCGTGACCGTCACGGAATCGGAGGTCGGCGACCTCGCCCGCATGCCATTCAGCGAACTCGGCATAGCGGCATGACCCATACGTTGACACACAGTGAAAGCGACTGTTGAATATTACAGAAAGTCACGGCCGGCGTAGCCCTGAAGCCACAGATTTCACATATGGCTAATGAGCTCATAACAGGTGTTCTTTCGTATTGTTCTGGGCAGTCCTGTTAAGGAGAGGAAGCAGACCCGCCGTGAAAAGTCAGTACATCCTGGTTCCAGGCGCATGGATGGGCGCCTGGGTCTGGGAACCGGTGATCCGGGGCCTCCAAGGGCTCGGTCACCAGGCCCGGGCGGTCACGCTGTCCGGGCTGACCGGCCCGGACGCCGACGTGTCCGGCGTTCGCCTGTCCACGCACGTGGACGACGTGATCTCCCTGCTGGAGAAGGACGACCTGCGCGACGTCATCCTCGTCGCGCACAGCTATTCCGGCATCGTCGCCGGGCAGGTCGCCGACCGCGTGCCGGACCGCGTGGCGCACACGGTGTTCGTGGAGGCGTTCCTGCCGCACGACGGCCTCTCCATGCTCCACGCCTTCCCCGAGCGCCAGCGCGCCGCCGAACTGCGCCTCATCGCCGAGAACGACGGCCGCTGGCCCGTCCCCGACGTCGCGGCCGTCGCCGAGGGCCAGGACCTCTCCCCCCGCCAGGCCGAGTGGCTGGTCGAGCACTTCGTCGGCCACCCCGGCCACACCCTCTCCGAGCCCGCCGTCCTGACCCGCCCCCTGTCCCGCCAGCGCGCCACGTACGTCGTCTGCACGAAGGACCACTACGGCGGCCGCGTCTCCCGCGACGTCACCGCCCTGCGCCACTCCCCCACCTGGCGCTTCCACACCCTCGACACCGGCCACTGGCCGATGACCTCGGCCCCCGCGGAGCTTGTATCACTGCTCGCCGGCGTGGCGGCGCGCTAGGCGGCGGCCCGCTCGTCCCGCGCGGCCAGGAACGCCTCGGCGAAGGCCCCGGCGATCTTGAGCTCGCCGATGGCGTTGGGGTGCAGGCCGTCGTAGGCGTCGCTGTACGGGTCGTACAGCCGGGCCAGGTCGACCGGCGTGATCGGCGAGACCGGCGTGGACATCGCGGCCAGGGCGCCGGGGAGCGCGCGGTTGTAGGCGCCGATGAGAGCGCCGAGATGGGGCTGGTCGTCCAGGGGCGTGCGGTGCACGACGTTGGCGACGAGGAACCTCAGCCGCGGGCGGGCCTGCCGGGCCCGCGTGACGAAGGTTTCCAGGTCCGCCAGCAGCTCCGCCGGGCCCGAGGTGCCCCAGGCGAGGTCGTTGAAGCCGAGCGCGACCATCAGGTGGTCGGGGCGGCAGGCCGCGACCGCCGAGCGGATGCCGTCCTTGGCCTCGTGCAGCCTGCGGCCCCAGCGCGCGTAGTGGAGGCCGTCCCCGAACCCGGCTCCCCTGAGATAGCGGCCGGGGCGTTCCTGGACGGCGGCGAACTCCGCCAGTTCCCCGGCCCCCGGCTCGGGGAGCACCCACGTGCCGGTCCACGGGCCGACGAAGCGGACGACGACGTCCCGCTCGCCGAAATGCTGGGAAAGCCGGTATCGCCAGGTGTGATCGCCTTCCGCGCCGTGGCTGATGGAGTCCCCCACGATCATGATGCGGGGGATCACGCCACCGATGGCGCACCTCCGCCGTCGCCGGCGTGGTCACGGCGGCGGGCGCGGCGGTCCCGCAGGGGCCGCAGGACGAAAAGGTGGGCGAGCAGCGCGACCCCCGCCAGCAGCAGCAGGAACGTGAACACCCACTCGTTGGAGCCGCCGGGCCCGTAGACCAGGTTGGTCCGGCCGACGTCGAACGCCTGGGTCCGCTGCCCCTGCTGGAGCATCTCGCGGTCCGCGCCGTACATGACGACGTCCGGCCGGTCGACGCCGCCGCGGTCCGCCCGGAAGTCGCCGCTCCACGTGCAGGCCTCGTGCCCGACGTGCAGCACGCAGTCCAGCTTGCGCGCGGTGAACATGCCGGGCGCGCCGTCGGCCCGCGCCGCGCGCAGCGTCGGGCCGACGTTGGGGACCGCGAGGTACACCAGGAAGACGGCGACGAGCGCGAGGGCCACGGTGAACGCCGGGGACCGCGGGCGCCTGGGGCGCTCGCGGTCGAGGGCGTAGGCCGGAAGCTCGTCGGTCATGGTGTGTCTATGCGGAGGTGCTCACGGGCGTCGCGCAGGTGCACTGCATCTTGGCGCGCTCCTCGGGGCGCGGGCGCAGGTGGAGGATCACCGCCACCAGCATCGGCGCGAACACCACAGCATTGTAGAACAGGTGAAGTTCGACTCTCGGGATGACGAGCTGCAGGATGCTGGTCGGCACCGGCTTGCCGAGCAGGTGGATGCCGGACACCTTCTGGAAGAGCAGGAACAGGTGCTCGAAGTGGTGCCAGACCTGGATCACCAGCGAGATGGTCCACCACGTGCGCGCCCGGCCGGTGAAGCCCTTGCGCAGCACGATGAGGCCGATCAGCATGATCAGCGCGTAGCCGTAGTGCATCCACTCGGAGGTCACGAGCCACGGGAACGGCACGCCGAGAACGCCGCGCGCGTCGGGGAGCTTCCAGCCGAGGGCGTAGATCTGGATCGCCTGGGCGACGTGTTCCGCCCAGTGCGCCAGGACGATGAGCATGAAGACGTTCAGGGCGACCTTGTGGTAACGGCCGTTGATGCCGGGTGCCAGCGTGCCGGAGGCAGGCGTAGTGATTTCTGTGGCCATGCGCAAACCTCGATCCCGCGGATTCTTGACCGGGTGACCCACACGCCGTGAGGGCGTGACGAACGCTCCGACCTGAGGGAAAAGGGCGGAGTGTGGGGCTAAGGATCAGTGTGACGTATCGGACGCCCGAGATTCTTCTCCTGTTTTGCTATGTTTTCCTGGCGCCGCGCTGTCCAATTCCGGACATCCGTTTAGAGCCGTGCGATTTATCGGCGAAAAGGGCCGCCGAAACATGTCCGAAAACCTCTTCGGGCAGGTAGGCCCGCTTACCGGAGGGGCTCACAAAGGGACGTTGCCGTGTTTGCGCTGCGGCGCCTGCTTGCGCTTGTTGCGCAGCATCGCGAGCCCCCTGGCGACCACCGCGCGGGTGCACACCGGGTCGATGACGTCGTCCACGAGGCCGCGCTCGGCGGCGTAGTGCGGGTGCACGAGCTGCTCGACGTATTCCTCCACCAGCTCGGCGCGCAGCCCCGCCGGGTCGACCGACGCGGCCAGCTCCTTGCGGAAGATGACGTTGACCGCGCCCTCGGCGCCCATCACCGCGATCTCGTTGGTCGGCCAGGCCAACGACAGGTCGGTGCCGATCGACCGCGAGTCCATCACGATGTACGCGCCGCCGTACGCCTTGCGCACGATGACGTGCACCCGGGGCACGGTGGCCTCGCAGTAGGCGTACAGCAGCTTGGCGCCGTGCCTGATGATGCCCTCGTGCTCCTGGTCGGTGCCGGGCAGGAAGCCGGGCACGTCGATCAGCGTGACCAGCGGGATGCCGAACGCATCGCAGAACCGGACGAACCGCGCGGCCTTCTGCGACGCCTCCACGTCCAGCACGCCGGCCAGCACCATGGGCTGGTTGCCGACCACGCCGACCACCTCGCCGTCGATGCGGGCGAGCACGCAGATCACGTTGGCCGCCCAGCCCTCGTGCAGCTCCAGGAACTCCCCCTCGTCCACCAGCTCGGCGACCACCGACCGCATGTCGTACGGCTTGCTGGGCTCCACCGGCACGATGTCGGCCAGGGCGGGCCGCAGGTCCTCGGTGGCGCCCGAGGCGGGCCAGGACGGCGGCGGGTCCAGGTTGTTGCTCGGCAGCAGCGACACCAGGTAACGCACGTCCTGGAGGCAGCTCTCCTCGTCGTCGTGCACGAACGTCGCCACGCCCGAGCGGCGGCCGTGCACGTCGGCGCCGCCGAGCTCGGCGTGGGTGACGCGCTGGCCGCTAACCGCCTCGATGACGTCCGGGCCGGTCAGGTACAGCTGCGCGGTGTCGCGCACCATGAAGGCGAAGTCGGCCAGGCCGACGGTGTAGGCGGCGCCGCCCGCGCACGGGCCGAGCACCACGCTGATCTGCGGGATCACGCCGGACGCCTGCACGCTGCGCTGGAAGATGCCGCCGTAGCCGGCGAGCGCGGCCACACCCTCCTGGATGCGGGCGCCGCCGCTGTCGATCAGGCCGATGACGGGCGAGCCGGTGGAGATCGCGAGGTCCATCACCTTGTGGATCTTCGCGGCGTGGGCCTCGCCGAGGGAGCCGCCGGAGATGGTGAAGTCCTGGGCGTACACGAACACCCGGCGGCCGTCGATGGTGCCCGAGCCGGTGACCACGCCGTCGGTGTACGGCCGGTTGTCCCCCATGCGCAGGCCCTGGGCCTGGTGGCGCCGGTACATGTCGATCTCGGTGAACGATCCCTCGTCCAGCAGCTCGTCCACGCGTTCCCGGGCGGTGCGCTTGCCGAGCGCGTGCTGCCGCTCCACAGCCTCCCGCCGCCCGGCGGTGATCCTGTCCCGCAGCCGCTCACCCTGCTCGCGCAGCACGGCCATGGATCGCCTCTTCGGTGACCCTCCCTCCGGGCGCGTGCCGGGACGCGCCTCGGGCGAGTGCCCGGCCGCGGTGCCACCGTTCGCGTGCCCGTTCCCCTGCCCGTTCGCGTGACCGCTTGCCTGGCCGTTCGTCTGGCCACCCGTCTGGCCGTTCGCTTGCCCGTTCGTCTGGCCGTTCGTCTGCCCGTTCGTCTGGCCGTTCGTCTGCCCGTTCGTCTGCCCGTTCGTCTGGCCGTTCGTCTGGCCGTTCGCCTGCCCGCCGGCCTCGCCGTTCACGGGCCTCGGCACGGGGACGGGTACGAAGTCGATCTCGGTTGCGCGCATCGGGACCTCTCCCCCGGGATGGTCAAGGCTCGGACTGGTCGCGACCCGGTCGCTCATCGCGGCGGCTCCATCAGTGCACCGGCACGGGGGACGGCGCCGGGCTCGCGGACCCCGCCTGCCGGGCGGTCAGGTGCCCGGCGTCGCGCAGCCAGCGCACGGTGTCCCCGGCGGTCTCGGCGAACGGCCGGGGATCGATCCCCGTCGTTCCCGCGTCCGGCGCCACCCGCGTGGCGCAGGCACAGGTGTACAGCGCGCCGTACTCGGCCGGGATGTGCCACGGCCACACGCGCTGCGCCAGGTCGGCGAGCCGTCCGATCGGGAACATGCTCCGCGCCGGCAGGTGGACGGCGGGCAGCCGGCGCCCGGTGACCTCGCGCAGCGCCGCGAGGTACTCCCGCGTGGTCAGGTAGTGGTTCGGCGCGAAACGCCGGGCCGGCCCGGCGGGCGGGGTGGTGAACAGCCGGGCGTGCAGCTCGGCGGTGTCGCGCACGTCGCCGATCGGGAACCCGCCGAGCGGCCAGATCGGCATCAGCCCGCGCAGCACGTCCCTGACCCGGCCCACCTGGTCGCCGAGCTTCGGGTCGTGCGGGCCGAGCAGCGCGGGCGGGTAAGTGATCACGACCGGCGCGCCCTCGTCCTGGTGGCGCCGCGCGACCCGCTCGGCCGCCGCCTTGGTCGCCATGTACGTCTCGCGCGGCCGTCCGACCGGCGAATCCTCGCCGATCACCCGCCCCGCGGCCGGGAACAGCGCCGCGACGGTGGACACGTGCACGATCGGGCCGTCCACCGCGCGCCGTGCCGCGGCCAGCACGATCTCGGTGCCGAGCTCGTTCACCGCCCGCATCGCGGCATGGCGCCTGCTGTCGAAGGAGTACACCGAGGCGGCGTGCAGCACGGCGTCCGCGCCACGCACCGCGGCGGCCACGGCCGCCTCGTCGGTGACGTCCCCCGCGGCCACGTCGACCGCACCCGGGGGCACCTCCAGCGGGGCCAGCGCGGGCGCAAGCAGGGCGGGGTCGCGGGCGAGGACCCGGACCCGGTGGCCCGCGCGCACGATGGCGGCTACGGAGTGGGCGCCGACGAATCCCGTACCGCCGGTCACAGTCACCAGCATCCGATCACCTCCATTTCACCCCAGTGAAAAGCCTGCGGGCTGACCGTGTCATCTCCGAGTGTGCTTTCACCGGCCCGGCCACGGTGGTGAAGCACCCACCGCGAGGGGTCCTGGCGCCCCGTCCTGAGGTGGCAGGAAGCGGTCACCCACCGGCAACTTGCTGCCTTTACCTTCCCTGGTCGGAGGCCTGCCGAAAGCGGAGAGTTGGTCGTACGAGAACGAATCCACCACCACGGGAAAAGAGATTGAGAAATGGAGACCCCGGTCATGTCACCGGCCGAATTAATTCCCGTCGCCGGCAATTGGGCGGGAGCGGCCTGCCATGCTGTTTGAGCTGACGCTGCGCCGCCACCAGGACGGCGGGGCCGTCCACTCGCCGATCGACGGCATCCGCATCCTGGCGCTGCTGCCCGGGCGATGGCGCAAGGACCTCCGGCAGGCCACCGGCGACATCGTGATCCGGGTGCAGACCGACGAGGACCTCACCAGCACCGAGGTGCGCGCCGAGGTCAAGGCCGTCCTCACCAACCCCGAGATCAGCCACTGGGAGCTCGTGGCCTGCCACACCCTGAGCGTGGGCCGCGGCCCCCGGCTCGGCTACTGGGTGACCGCGCGCCGCCACGGCCAGCGCCCGCAGTGGAACTGATCCCGCCCTCTCAGATCCAGTTCTCCTCCTTGGCGCGCAACGCCGCCTGGAAGCGGTTGACCGCGCCGAGCCGGGACATCAGGTCAGCGACGTACCTGCGGTAGGTGCGGACGGACACGTCGAGCTCGCGGGCCGCGATCTCGTCCTTGTCCGCGGTCGCCATCACCGCGAGGACCTTCCGCTCCAGGTCCGACAGGTGCGGCTTGTCGTCGCTCGGCTCGGTGTAGTCGCGGAAGTCGGTGGCGTCGGCCCAGACGCCGTCGAAGTAGGTGACGAGCTGGGACACCAGCCCGGGTTCCCTGACCAGCAGCGCGCCCCTGGCGCTCTCCTTGGGATGGATGGGCACGACCGCGACGCTGCGGTCGAAGATCACCATACGGTCCATCGGGTCCTCGGTGATGTGGATCTGCCCGCCGAGGCCGACCACGTCGCGCAGGTAGGCGGCCATCAGCGGGTCGTCGAGGGCCTTCGGGTGGTACACCGCCTTGACCGCGAGCCCGCGGCGCAGGGAGCGGGTGTCCAGCGGCAGCGCGGTCTCGATGGCGCCGCGGGACAGCGGGCCGCCCGGGTGCAGGCACAGGGTCTCCTTGTAGGAGAAGAACCCGAGGTCGTCCAGGCGCTGCCGCACCCGGTCCAGCCCCTCCACCCGCTCGATGTCGAGGACGGACGTCACGGCCTCGCCGTGCTTCTGGTCCTCCACCAGCGTCGCGATGGCGTCGCGGGCGGACAGCACGCGGCGGATCTCGGTGTTGAGCTCGTTCAGCCGGCGCTCGATGAGGCGTTCGATGCCGATGGAGGGCTCGGTGGCGACGACCTTGTGCCGATCGGTGAGGTCGAGCAGGGACAGCCGGTCCAGGGACTCGACGGCGGCCTCGATGCTGTCGGGGTCCAGGCCGAGGGCCTGCCGCACCGAGCCGACACCCTCGCCGCGGTTGCGGAGGAAATAGCGGTAGACCTCCACGGCCTCGGCCGTGATCCCGATGACGGATACGTCCATGGCTCGCCTCCTGGCCATGTCCTCACCCAGGGCGACCACAGGGTTGATCCGCCCTAATCCGGCTCCCATAGATATGTAGAATTACAAACTATCAGGAATCTCGATGGTTCGTAAACCGCCCCATACCGGGCAATGGATCACTCGCCGGAGGCCAGCACGGCCAGGATGCGGTTGAGGGTGGCACGATCCTCGCTGGTCAGCCGCCCGATGACCCGCTCGTGCACCTCGGCCGTCACCGGGTGGAGCACCTCGGCGAGCAACGCCCGCCCAGACTCGGTCAGCTCTATGGAATAAGCCCGCCGGTCCGCCCGGTCCCGGCTCCTGGCGACCAGCCCGCGGTCCTCCAGCACGTCGATGACGCTCACCATGGTCGACCGGTCCACCCCCAGCCGCCGCCCGATCTCCTGCTGCGACAGCGGCCCCGCGGCCTCCAGCGTGCCGAGCACCCCGTAGTCCCGCCACCGCAGGTCGTCCCGCCGGAGCGCCTGCTCCAGCTGCAGCGTCACCTCGCGGGCCGCCCCGTTGAGCAGCCACGCCGTCGACTCGGCCAGCAACTCCAGCCCGGCGCCCGGCATCCGCTTCTCCGCCATGCCTCAAGCACCGTCCCACGTGGTCCCGGCATCCCCGCCGGCCCGGCACACGGCCACCACGAGCTCCATTTCCGTACGGCGGCGCGGGAGACCCCTCTTCGGACCCCTACACCGCCCCCTACGCCTCCATCAGGATCACAGACCATCAGCGTTCCTGTCAATCAGCATCACTGACGATTTTCCACCCGTGCGCTGTTGCACGGCCCATGGTCGCGTGTGACACTCTTGTCCATATCGCGGCATGCGGAATAACGCGCATATTGCGCATTAACCGAGATATGCCTACTTAAGGGGACGATGTGAGCACTGATTCACCCAGTACCCATCACCCCCCAGCGGACGTCCTGTTCAGCTCCACGAGCCTGCTCATGACCAAGGCCAACGACCTCTTCGTGGAAATCCTCGAGTCCGCCGTCGAGCCCTTCGGCCTCCGCTCAAAGGACTTCATAGTCCTCACCGCCATCGACGCCATGGGCCCCCAGTCCCAGCAAGACCTGGCCCGCACCCACGGCATAGACCGCACCACCATGGTCAGCGTCGTAGACGGCCTGGAACGCCTAGGCCTCGTCCAACGCGCCCGCAACCCCGACGACCGCCGCAAATACGCCATAGGCCTAACCCCCGAAGGCCAAACCCTGGTCCGCCACAACCTCTCCCCCGCCATCCTCGAAGCCCTAGACACCTTCCTCTCCCCCTTCACCCCCGACGAACGCGCCCTCTTCACCTCCCTCCTCTGGCGCCTAGTCCACGCCCGCGACACCACCCCATAGCCCCCGGCACCACCAGAGCGGCGATTACGCACGGCACCGCAGCACGACAGTCAAACCCGCTGTAGGCGAGCGCCCGCCGAAATGGTCCTAGCGAGGGCCGCGCTCCGCGCGAAGAGCCGCAAGGGCTGCTCCCATGCGGGGGACACCCCCGCACCCCCGACCCTGCCGGGCTCCTCATGTCCCACCGCACCCAGCGCCCCGGCCGAGACGTGCCTCGGTGTCATCCCATAGGTCACTACTCCGGCGCCGACAGGACGAAATCCAGCTGCGGCGAAACCAGCACCCCCGCCCGGCGTAGCACCCATCTCCCTAGCTTGCCCACCGCTGCGTCCGCACCGTGCGGATACACCCGTACCCGCAAACGGCCGAATATCAGTACGCGGCGGTCTTGAGGCCACGGACGAACGCGGCGAACTCCTCGACCGGAAACACCAGCATCGGGCTATCGGGACTCTTGCTGTCACGGACCACGACGTCAGAACAGGCACGCGCGACCTCGACGCACTGCCCACCCTCACCGGAATACGAGGACTTTCGGAACCTCAACTCCATCGTTTCAGACTCCCTTCGATCAGGCGCGTTGGACCGGGCGCGGTTCAACGCCTCCGCCTTGAGCTTATCCAGACGAGCGTTGCAGGCTAGGTGGTCATACAGCGATCAAGCGGTCTGGCGCAGCGTCTGGCCGCCCGGCAAGGTCAACAGTTCCGCGCTGTCCTGCTCCGACAACCCCGCCTGCCGCAGCTGGTCGATCAGCCGCGCGCGGGCCTGGCGGTAGGAGTCGATCGTCTCGACCGGCACGCCGGGCACCTCGAACATGAACTCAATACGCACCGGGACGTCCTTGGACAAGCCGAGCACGAAGTGCTTGATCGCCTCGGCTTCCTCAAGCAATTCGGCCAGGGTGTCACCCGAGACACTGCCCGGCGCTCCTTCGGGCAGGGCCACCCACACGTCGGTCCCGGTGTCCAGTGCCCGGCTCCGGACGACCTTGAAGATCAGCGTGTGCTCGGTCATGCCATCCAATCCTTCCCGAACAGGTGCTCCAGATCTGCGGCCAGGCGTTCCAGCGCCTCACGGGTGATCCCCCGGACCGGCACCGTGGTGATCGCCACCACGACCTGATCGGCGTTGACGAGATGAAGCAGTTGCCTGCTCTTCGTCTTCTCCGGCCATTCGACCCGCAGCCCATGCTGACGAGCCAGCTGATAGATCCGGTCCCGGATCTCCGCGTAGGTACTCAGCACACCGGCCACCATAACCCCTACCGCAACAGGATCAACGTCAGACAATTCATCCGGTCTCGCGAACGTGTCCCACACGCACAGACTCCCACCGCGAACAGGAGCACGGCCCCCTGCGCGGCAACGCCCCGGCCATCACGCTGCCCCTGCCGTCCCCCGGGCCAGCGACACGCGTAGCCCTGGCGCCAGCCGAGCAAGGCAAGGCCGTGACCACCACCGCGAAATCATCCTCCAGCCGAACCGCTCAGCCGACCAAATGAAGATCGCGAAAGATCGAGGGCTACTCTCACCGAGTGAGAAATATTCTCCGAATGGGTACGGCTCGGGCCCCGAGGATCACCTGGGGGTCCGTCGTTATACGAGCCGTTCATTCGAACGTGGCGTCTTTAATGCTGCCCGTGAAGGTCCGCCACTCACCGTAGCTGATGAACAGCATTGGGCCTGAAGTGTTCTTGCTGTCACGAACGGCTCGGCCGCCGGCGGAGAGAGCTGCCACCTCAACGCAATTATCGTCGGTTCCGCTATACCGGCTCTTCCGCCAGGTGAGCTCGGAGGACTGGATACGGTCCATGTCTCGCCTACCTCTTCAGTTGATCAACCATGGCCGCCAGGTAGTGCACAGAGTCGTCCGGCGACAGCGCCGATGACGCCTGCTCCTGGCTGTAGATCAGCGTATAACGCTGGTATTCCTCGGGCTTCTCCAGCCATAGGCTGTCCGTTGCGGTAGCGAGGTAAACGAGACTGGGATCCGGTGACGGAAAGTCAAGGATCACGAAGGCGGCACCGGTTAGAGCCGGGTGAGCGCCGACGCGATTGGGGACGATCTGAATCGTCACCGCTGGACGTACCGCCATCTCGATGAAATGACGGAATTGGACGGGCGGATGGCACAAGCCACGCCCCTAGACGCTCGCCGAGCGGGAACGAATGCTGAGCACCGACCACCCCGACACGCTGACCTCTCGTAACAACCTGCAAGCGCCTACTGGGCGGGGGGCGACCTGGGACAGGCCATCCCGGTGTACGAGACCTCGCTCGCCGATCGCAAGCGGGTGAGTGGATGGATGATCACCGAGAGTGTCATGTACGCGCTCCCAGGCAGACCGTCGCGCAACCAGGTGAGCGATGTTGTTTCTGATTCCGGCAACCGGGTGTGGTCATTGCCCTATGGCCTGAACCATGGCGTAGTGCCGATCTCGCCGGATTCCACACGTGGGTGGTTCCAGTAGCGAGGTGCTGGCGAATTGCCTGCGCGACGTAGCGTCGTGGCCCGGTGGAGGGTCGCCTGAAAAAGACAGCGCCGAAGGCACCGTTTCGGGGGGCGGCTGGTGAGTGGGGTGGGTGGGGGTTAGGGGACGGGGCAGGGGAGGGGGGTGCCGGCGGGGGTGGTGTGGTGGCAGGCGGCACCGGGGCAGACGATTTTTATGGGGGTGGAGAGGCTTTGGCCTATGAGGATGGGCTCGTGGCCGAATCTTCGGCAGGCTATGTCGGCCCAGCCCAAGGGGGCGGAGTCCTCCACGAGGGTGGGGGCGGGGTCTACGGCTGAGCGGTCCAGATGGGCGAGGTAGTCGGCTTCGCGGTGCCAGACGGTCAGGCGGCGTAGGGAGTCCGCGGTGGGGAGGGTGTGCCAGGGCTGGGCTCGGGCGGCCATGGCGCGGAGGAAGGCTTCGGAGACTGCGGCGCCTACTGTGCGGGCGGCGGCGGTGGCGATGGTGGTGCCGTCGCCGCTTACGCCTACCAGGGCTATGGGGAAGTCGGGGGCGGGGAGAACGAATGCGGAGACCCGTAGGCGCATCAGTGCCAGTGCTTGGGCCATGCCGGGGGGGAGCAGGCTTGGGACGCGGCGGGACATCCGCAGTAGCGGCATCCTTGGGTTCACCCACCAGCGGGTCACGATGTCGTGTGCCAGCAGGTCCGCGATGGCGACGGAGATGCCGTCCGGGCGGTTGGACACCAAGCCGACCAGGGTGGGTTCGACGCGGGACGCGGCTTCGCCTGTCCAGACGACCTCGGCGGGTACCAGGTAGCGCTCCCCGGTGAGCAGACCGATCCCGGAGACCCGCATCGGGGCGTCATCGGGCGGATCGGGCATGAAGTCGGCCAGTCGCAGCACCTTCGCGGGCGCGAGGCCGGGGCCGGGGCCCGGGGTGGGGCCGGGGGTGGGGGATGCGGCGATCCCAGACGCGTGGTCCGGCGCGGAGGACGTGGTGCCGGACGCGTGATCCAGCGCGGAGGACGCGGCCCTCGGCGTGTGCTCCGGCGCAGAGGCCGCGGCCCAGGACGCGTGGTCCGGCGCAGAGTACGTGGTGCCGGACGCATGATCCGGCGCGGAGGACGTGACCCTGGACGCGCGATCCGGCGCGGAGGAGGCGGCCCTCGGCGCGTGATCCGGCATGAAGGCCCTCGACGCGTGATCCGGCGCGGAGGCTCTCGACGCGTGATCCGGAACGGAGGACCTCGGCGCGTGATCCGCCGCGGAGGGGACAGGCGTGGGGTCGGGGTGGTCGTCGGTGGGGGGTGGGGAGGTGGGGGTGGGTGTTGGGGGGGTTGGGGTTAGGGCGTGTAGGGACTCTAGGGCTGTGGCTCGGAGTTCGGCGCGGGTGCGGGCCGATTCGGGGGTGAAGCCTGCCGCGACGGTGACTATGCCGGTTGTGGGGCGTTCGGCGTAGGCGAGGTGGAGTAGGCCGCCTAGGAGTTCGGCTACCTGGGTGGGTGGCGATGGCGCCCCGGCCGGGGGCCGGAAGGTTTCAGGGGTGGGCGACATCGGTCACTCCTTGCGACGGACCTGCGGACCTCGGGGTCCCGTGCTGGATTGCTTCCGGCATGCGGGCGGGCCCGGTGCGGGGCGGGTGCCGGGGGACGGGCACTCTCGCGATCCGCACCGGGCCTGCCGGGCGGCCCTGGGGCCGGGGTCAGGCGGCGTCGCGGGGGCTGTTCTGGTAGGCGGCGAGCTTCCACTCGCCGTCGTGCTTGGTCACGACCCAGGTGGCGCGGATGGTGCGGTCGGGGGACAGCTCGGTCTCGCCGGCGCCGATGACGCCGCCCTCGGTGATCACCACGGCGGTGTCGGGGGTGAGGAAGCGGAGGTCGATGGGGGTGCCGGTGACCCGGGTGTCCTTGTAGGGGCCCTGGAAGGCGAAGGACATGAAGCCCTCGATGTCGGCGGTGCCCTTGCGGAAGAAGCCGGGGAGGATCATGGTGCCGTCGGGGGTGAAGACGGCGGCGAAGGCGGTGGCGTCCTGGGCGGCCCAGGCGGCGACGACGCGGCCGGGGACGGTGGCGACGGCGGCCTTGTCGGCGTCGGTCACGGGACCGGCGGGGGCGGTGGTGGTCATGGCGCTAGCCCTTCTGCGGTGGGGGAGACGCTCAGATGTGGGCGTCGGGAGGACGCTCAGATGTAGAGGGTGTCGGGACCGAGGCCGCACAGGACCCGGCCGTACAGCTCGGCGTTGGTTTCGGGGTGCATCAGGGCGTGCAGGTTGACGGCCTGGATGTCACGGGCGATGCGCTGGATCGGGACGTCGCTGTAGATGGACGAGCCGCCGCTGGCGGAGGCGAGGATCTCCACCGACTCCTTGGCGAGCTTGACGACCTGGCCCATGTCGGCGCGGGCCTTGACGCGCTGCTCCAGGGTCCACTCCGAGCCGTCGACGGCCTTGGTGTCGACGGTGGTGGCGAGGCGCAGGGCGTGGAACTCGGCCTGGTCGAGCTTGGCGGCGGCCTCGGCGACCTGGAGGTGGGTGATGGGGGCCTCGGCCTGGCTGCCGTAGCCGGTGTAAGTGATCTTGCGGTTGGGGAGGCGCTCGAAGAACGTGTCCTTGGCGGCGCGGGCCAAGCCCAGCATGGTGCCGACCGAGGAGGCCGAGGCGACGGGGAGCAGCGGCGCGCGGTAGATCGGGCTGTTGGCGTTGATCTTCGAGGCGTACTGGCCCATGAGGATGGCCGGCAGCGGGATGACCCGGGCGGACGGCACGAACAGGTTCTGCGCGGCCGTGCTCACGCTGCCGGTGCCCTTGAGCCCGGAGGTGTGCCAGTCGTCGATGACCGCCAGTTCGGAGATCGGCACCAGCGCCATGACGGGCATGGGCTCGCCCTCCGGCGGCACCAGCACCGCGATGATCTCCTGCCAGTGGGCGTGGTGGGCGCCGCTGATGAAGCCCCACTTGCCGTTCACCACGATGCCGCCGTCGACCGGCGTGGCCATCGCGGACGGGCTGAGCGTGCCGCACACCCGCACGTCGGGGGTGGAGAAGACTTCGTCCTGCACCTCGTCGGGGAACAGGCAGGCCATGAAGGTCGGGATCCAGTACACCGACGCCACCCACGCGGTGGAGCCGTCGCCGCGGCCGAGCTCGGCGGCCACCTCGACCAGCGTGCGGGTGTCGGCCTCGTAGCCGCCGTAGCGGGCGGGGGTGCGAAGCTTGAAGATGCCGGCGTCGGCAAGGGCGTCGATGGACTCCTGGTGGATGCGCCGGTTCTCCTCCGACCACGCCGCGTTCTTACGCAGAAGCGGCACGAGTTCGGAAGCCCGGCCGACAAGCTGTTCCCGGGTGGGAACATCGGTCGTCAGCACCATTTCCTCCTAGAGGTGACAATCCGCCGAGAAACCGTGGAGCCGGCTAGCGCCGGACGGCCGGTGGAACAGGTCAGGGGAGCTCGCGGCGATCCGCCGGTGCCCACCCTTCCGACGGTCGCACCGGGCCCGGCGGGACGCATCTTCTGGAGTGCGAAGCAGCCGCACCATGGCCGTAGGCCCGCAACCTGAAAGATGCCGCCGGCCACGCCTGATGTGACGATTTACGAACATCGCGGACTTTCCTTCGAGCCCGTCCGCACCGGACGCACCGCTCGACGACCACCGATTCGAGGAGTTGAGGTGCGAGTAGACGATGCAGGTCCGTTGACCGAGGAGCGGGTCCCGGCCGACGCCGAGGCACGACCGAAGACGCGCCCGCTGACCGGCGACGAGTACATCGAGACCCTGCGCGACGGCCGTGAGATCTTCCTCAACGGCGAGCGGGTCAAGGACGTCACCACGCACCCGGCGTTCCACAACCCCGTGCGGATGACCGCGCGCCTGTACGACGCGCTGCACGACCCCGAGAAGCAGGCCGTCCTCTGCAAGCCGACCGACACCGGCAGCGACGGGTACACCCACCGGTTCTTCACCACGCCGCACAGCGTCGAGGACCTCGTCGCCGACCAGCAGGCCATCGCGGCGTGGTCGCGGATGAGCTACGGCTGGATGGGCCGCAGCCCCGACTACAAGGCCTCCTTCCTCGGCACGCTCGGCGCCAACGCCGACTTCTACGAGCCCTTCGACGACAACGCGCGCCGCTGGTACAAGGAGTCGCAGGAGAAGGTCCTGTACTGGAACCACGCGATCGTGCACCCGCCCGTGGACCGCAACCGGCCGCCGGACGAGGTTGCCGACGTGTTCATCCACGTGGAGAAGGAGACCGACGCCGGGCTGATCGTCAGCGGCGCGAAGGTCGTGGCCACCGGCTCGGCCCTCACCCACTACAACTTCATCGCGCACTACGGCCTGCCCATCAAGGACAAGAAGTTCGCGCTGGTGGCGACGATCCCGATGGGTGCGCCCGGCATGAAGCTCATCTGCCGGCCGTCGTACTCCGCCAACGCCACGGTGATGGGTACGCCGTTCGACTACCCGCTGTCCTCGCGGCTGGACGAGAACGACACCATCCTGGTGCTGGACAAGGTGCTCATCCCCTGGGAGAACGTCTTCGTCTACGGGCACCTCGGCAAGGCGCTGCTGTTCACCGGGCGCTCGGGCTTCTTCGAGCGGTTCACCTTCCACGGGTGCACCCGGCTCGCCGTCAAGCTGGAGTTCCTGGCCGGGCTGCTGATCCGGGCGACCGAGATCACCGGCACCAAGGACTTCCGCGGCGTGCAGACCCGGATCGGCGAGGTGCTGGCCTGGCGCAACCTGTTCTGGGCCTTCTCCGACGCGGCGGCGCGCAACCCGATCGAGTGGAAGGACGGCGCGCTGCTGCCCAACCCCGCGTACGGGATGGCGTACCGCTGGTTCATGCAGATCGGGTATCCCCGCATCAAGGAGATCATCCAGCAGGACATCGCCAGCGGGCTGATCTACATCAACTCCAGCGCCGCGGACTTCGCCAACCCCGACATCCGGCCGTACCTGGACAAGTACGTGCGCGGCTCGGACGGCACCGACGCGGTGGAGCGCATCAAGGTCATGAAGCTGCTGTGGGACGCGGTGGGCACCGAGTTCGGCGGGCGGCACGAGCTGTACGAGCGCAACTACGCCGGCAACCACGAGAACACCCGGGTGGAGCTGCTGAACTCGCAGCTCGCCAACGGCCAGGTGGACCAGTACAAGGCGTTCGTCGCCGAGTGCATGTCCGAGTACGACCTGGACGGCTGGACGGTCCCCGACCTGTCCTCGTTCCCCGAGCTGCGTCAGAACCACAGCGACCTGAACATCTGACCACCGCCGTACCCCCCAGGCCGAGGCCACCCGGAGCAGCACCGGGTGGCCTTCGTCATGCGACCCCGCTTCCCCACCGCCGTACGCCTCCCGGCCCGGCAAGGGGTCGGACACGCACACAGGCGCGCTCACAAGGGCACACCGCGCGACATAGGCGCGGGAGAGGACACACTCGCGGCACAGGCGCGGGAGAGGGCTCACGCGCGGGAGACAGCAGAAAGCCCCTGGCGCCGCCCCGCGGAACCGGGGGCGAGCCGCCAGGGGCTCAGGAAGGCTCTCAGGCCGCTGAGGTGCTGGTCACCCGGGACGCGACGGTCCGGATGAAGTCCTCCAGGGTCGGGTCGTCCTCGAAGATGTCGGCGACCTCGATCCATACCCCGAACTCCTCGTCGACCCGGGACGCGATCCTGGTGGCCGAGATGGACTCGCCGTTCAGCTCGAAGAACGTGGCGTTCTCCTCGCCGGGGGCCACGGCGAGCACGTCCGTCCAGATCTTGGTGACCTTCTTCCTGATCTCGGGAAGGCCGCCGTCGTTGCCGTCGCTCATCAGATCTCCTTCGTGTGACTAGATCCGCTGCAGGGGGGCGTCGGGCGTGGCGACCGCCTCGCCCAGGATGCGGCGGAACTCCGACGCCATGTCGATGAAGGTCCGCTCGGCGAAGAGGTTGCTGTTGAACCCCAGCGTCGCGACGATCTCCCCGGAGGAGTCGATCTCCAGCTGCCAGAGCGCGCCGTCGGGGACGTCGCCGCCCACCGGCTGGTCCAGCCGGCGCGGGATCTCCGAGTACTCCAGGTCCCCGACCACCTCGTGGTCGCCCGGCACCGGGGAGCGGAACACCTGGAACGCGCAGACCGCCTTGTCGTCCTCGACCAGGGGGCTCATCAGGGTGGGAGCCTCCTGCAGGACGTGCGCGAACGGGATGTCGTGCGAGTAGGCCTCCATGCAGGTGACCCTGGCCCGCTCCACCACCTGGCGGAACGTCTCGCAGCCTTCCAGGTCGGTGCGCAGCGGCATGAAGTTGAAGAACGACCCGACGGTGTTGTGGAAGCGCGCCTGCGCGCGGCCGGAGCTGAACGTCGGCACCACGATGTCGTTGCTCCCGGTCATCCGCTGCAGCAGCACGCTGTAGGCGGAGAAAAGGATCATGAACGGCGAGCTCCGGGTCTCCCTGGACAGCTTCAGGATCGCCGAGGTCGACTCGGCGGGGATCGCGAAGCGGTGCCAGGAGGTCGTCTTCGGCAGGTGCTCGGAGCGGAGGTGGTCGGTGGTGGTCGCCGTGATCCGCGCGTCGCGCAGCTTCTCCCGCCAGTACTCGCGGCCGCGGACGCCGGGCGCCTCGGCGGCGCTGGCCAGCTGCCAGCGGGCGAACTCCTGGTACTGCCGCGCGTCGGGCAGCTCGACCGGGTGGCCGCGGCGGATGCCGTACAGGGCGGCGAGGTCGCGCATCAGCAGCCGCATCGACCACTCGTCCACGGCGGTGTGGTGCGCGATGAGCACCAGCACGCCGTCCTGCTCGTCGAACCGGCCGTAGACCGCGCGCAGCAGCGGCAGGTCCCTGATGCTGTACGACCCGGCCTCGGCCTCGTTGACCAGCTCACCGGCGGCGATGTCGCGGTCCGCCTCGTCGACGCCGCGCAGGTCGCGAACGGTCAGCTCGGGGGAGCCGGGCGGGAAGATCTGCTGGTACCTGCCGGTGGGGTCGTTGACGATCGACGTGCGCAGCGCCTCGTGCCGGACGACCAGGTCGCCGAGCGCGTCCCGCAGGACCGCCGTGTCGACCCGGCCGGCCACGCGCCAGCCGCACACGATGTTGTACTGCGGGCCGAACGGGCCCTCCTCCTCGCCGGAGGAGAACATGACGAGGAATTCCTGGTTGAAGGACAGCGGAACCCGTTCGGTCGCGATCTGCGCATGGATCGAATGGGTCGCCTCTGAAATGCTCATGATGACCTGTAACCCCTAACCCCTATTGAGGGTCATGCGCTGTCATATGGAAATTTACCGGCCCGTAGGGAATTTGAATTCTCCCAGAGTGCCGAATTCAGGGACCGGGCCGTTTAATTCGCGGCCCGGTCCCCTGAACAGGTTGTTTCAGCGCAGTTCGATGCCGGCGTTCACGGCGGCCTGGAGGAAGTCCCCCCGCGACAGCGCGGCGGCGATCAGCTCGATGTCGTCGGACAGGTAGCGGTCCACGTCCAGGGTCGGCACCAGCGACCGCACCATCTCGTAGGTCGCCTTGCCGGCCGGGCTGAGGCCCGCGTAGCGGCCGGACAGGTCGACCGCCTGGGCGGCGGCGAGGAACTCCACCGCGAGGATGCGGTTGTTGTTGCCGAGGACCCGGCGCGCGTTGCGGGCCGCGATGAGGCCCATGCTGACGACGTCCTGGTTGTCGCCGTTGGACGGCACGCTCTGCGTGCTGGCCGGGCCGATGGTCCGGTTCTCGGCGACCAGCGCGGTCGCCGGGTACTGCGCGGGGGCGAAGCCGCTGTGCAGGCCGGGGTCGCCGGCGACCAGGAACTCGGGCAGGCCGTCGCTGAGGTGACGGTTCAGCAGGCGGTTGGTGCGCCGCTCGGAGAACACGCCGAGCTGGGTGAGGGCGATGGTGACGTAGTCCATGGCGAACGCGACCGGCTGGCCGTGGAAGTTCGCGCCGTGGAACACCTCCTGGCCCTCGAAGAACAGCGGGTTGTCGTTGGAGGAGTTCAGTTCGATGTGCAGCTTCTCCGTGGCGTGGTACAGGGTGTCGCGGACCGCGCCGACCACCTGCGGGATGGCGCGCAGGGTGTACGCCTTCTGCATGTACACCTGGGTGCGCGAGACGCCGTCGCCGGAGTTCTGCTCCTGGGCCTGGCGGCGCAGCTCGGCGTGGTCGAGCGCGAGGGCGCTGCCGTTCATGAGGGTGCGCATGTTGGCGGCGGTGTCGATCTGGCCCTGGTGCGGGCGGGCGATGTCGTGCCCCTCGGCCAGGAACGGGCTCTTGGAGCCGCGCATGGTCTCCACGACCAGGGCGGTCACCATCTCGGCCTGCCGCACCTGGGTGAGCGCGCGGCCGACGACGAGGGCGCCGAGGCCGGTCATGCCGGAGGTGCCGTTGATCAGCGACAGGCCCTCCTTGAACCGCAGCTCCAGCGGCTCGATGCCGTGCTGGCGCAGCACCGGGCCGGTCTCGACCCGCTTGCCGTCGCGCAGCACGTAGCCCTCGCCGATGACGGTCACCGCGATGTGCGCCAGCGTGGCGAGGTCGCCGCTCGCGCCGAGGGAGCCGATCTCCGGGATGGCCGGGGTGATGCCGAGGTTGAGGTACAGCGCGAGGCGCTCCAGCAGCTCGGGGCGCACCGCCGAGTAGCCCTTGGCGAGGGCGTTCAGCCGGGCGGCGAGGATCGCCCTGGCCTCGTCCTCGGCGAACACGGGGCCCACGCCGGCGCTGTGGCTGCGCACCAGGTTGGTCTGGAGTTCCACCTCCTTGGACAGGTCCACCAGCATGTAGATCATCTCACCGTAGCCGGTGGTCACCCCGTAGACGGGCACCCCGTCCCGGATGGTGTCCTCGAACATGCGCCTGCTGTCGGCGGCCCTGGCCAGCGCCGACGGGGACACCGCGCACGGCGCCCACTCCTCGGCGACCCGCCGCACACCGGCGATGTCCAGGCTCTCACCGTCGAAATCAACAGACAGTTCGGTCTCGACCAGAGTCACGTTGTCTCACCCCAAAATCAGTGCGTTTGCAGCAGCGTTGTTGACGTGGTTTGCGTGTCGTCCGGCGTCAGGACGGCACTTTGGCCGTCCGGAGCGGCGCCGGAGTCCCGCGCCCGCGGCACCTGGGCGGTGGCGGGTCCCGGGTCGGGGAGTCTGCGCCGGTCGACCTTGCCGCCGACCGTGCGCGGGAGCCGCGTAAGGGTGCGGAACGTCACCGGCGGCGTCGCCTTGCCGAACCGCCGCCGCAGCGCGGCGCGCCACGGTGTGATGGTGGCGGCCGTCCCGCCCGGCTCACCGGGGACGACGTAGGCCACCAGGCGCACCACCAGGCCCTGCGCGTCGGCGACCGGGACCACCGCGCACTCGGCCACCGACGCGTCGGCGGCCAGGGCCACCTCGATGTCGGTGAGCTCGACCCGGACGCCGTTGAACTTGATCTGGAAGTCCTCGCGCCCGCCGAACTCCAGCGTCCCGTCCGGCCGCAGGCGCCCCCGGTCCCCGGTGCGGTAGCACCTCGGGGCCGCCGGGCCCGTGCCGCGGATCGGCCGGAACGCGGCTCCGTTCTCCCCCGCCGCGCCGACGTATCCCGGCGTGACGTACGGGCTCTCGATGACGATCTGCCCGGTGACCCCCGGCGGGCAGGGCCGGTCGTGCTCGTCCAGCACCACCACCCGCCGCCCGGGGATCGCCCGCCCGATCGGCACCATGCCGTCGTGCGGCCCATCCACCTCGTACCAGGTCGCCAGGATCGACTCGGTGGGCCCGTACAGGTTGACCAGCCGGACCCCCGGCAGCGCGGCCCGCAGCCCGTCCGCCAGCTCCCCCGGCAGCGGCTCCCCGGCCAGCAGCAGATGCCCGAGCGCGGCGGGCCGCTCCCCCGGCTCGCCGAGCGCCCCGAGCAGTTGCCGAGCGAAACTCGGCACCGTCTGGAAGTGCGTGATCCCCTCCGCCGCCAGCCAGTCGGCCAGCTTCTCCGGATTGGCCCGCAGCCGATCGGACACCGGGCACAGCGTGCCCCCGGCCACCAGCGCCCCGAACGCCTCGACGAGACTCGCGTCGTACCCCGGCGCGGCCCACTGCGCCACCCGTGCTCCCACCTCCACCCGGAACTCCCGGGCGAACCAGGTCACGAACTGCGCCAGCGTCGAATGCCCCTGCGGGATCCCCTTGGGCCGCCCCGTGGATCCCGACGTGTAGGTCACGTACGCCCACCCGTCCGCGCTCCCCGGCACGGCACGCTCCCCCGCGCCTCCGGCCGGGACGGTGGTCAGGTCCAGGACGCGGCCGGAGAGTTCCTCGCGGTACCAGGTGACGAGGCCGTCCTCGGGCTGCTCGCCGTCGACCACGATCCAGGTGGGACGCAGGTCGGTGAGGACGGCACGGCCGCGCTCGCCGACGTCGCCCGCGCCGAGGCAGACCAGGCGCGCGTCCGCCATGAGGACGGCCAGGCAGGCGATCACCTGGCGGGGGCCGGAGGACATGCGCACGGCGACGGGCTGCCCGGCGGGCAGCGCGGTGGCGACGGACGCGGCCCGGTCGACCAGCTCGCGGTAGGTGAGCTCCTCCCCCGGCCAGGCCAGGGCGAGGACGTCCGGGTGCCGCGCGGCGACGGCGCGCACCAGGTCGGGTACGGACTCGGGCGGATCGGATGGCTCAGTCACTCGTGTTCCCTTTCACCTTGCGGCGTCCACGGCGAGAGAGAGCGGTCGCGTGAAGGCACGCGCCATCGAGTGGAGTGCCGGGAGGGCGGCCGCTCAGTGGTGCGGGTCCTCGATGCCGAAGCGGGCCATCGCGAGCTCGCGGTTCGCCATGGTGGACAGGTAGACGGCGATGCCGGCGTGGCTGTGCAGCGTGGACATGTCCCGCCAGATGCGCTCGACCCGCTCGCCGCTCCGCACCGAGCTGGACCCCGCGGTGGGGAACAGGTACCGCTGCACGGCGTCCCAGCTCAGCCGCACGGCCTCCCGCCCGATGGTCGCGATGCGCAGCTCCTGCTCGCGGGTGAACAGCTCGGAACCCCTGGCGCACGTCTCGGTCCACTCGCGCAGCGCGTTGAGGATCGCGCCCTCCGCGGTGGCGATCTTGGCGCTGGCCTCGCCGTACCAGAACTGGAAGTCGGGGTTCTCCGCCCGCCCGGTGATCGGCGGGAACGACGTCGTCCGCGCCCGCATCAGGTCCTCGTAGGCGTCGAGCATGCCCTGCGCCATCCCGACGGCCAGCACGGCGCTCTCCAGGATCATGAAGCTGAGCGGCCCGCCGCCGTACTGCGGGTTGCCGTGCAGCCTCAGCCCGGGGGTGCCCTCGGTGACGGAAACCCCGCTGATGTGCGACCCGATGGTCCGGTGGTCGGGCACGAACGCGTTCTCGATCACGATGCTGTGCGAGCCGCTGCCCTTGAGGCCGAGCTGCCCGCCCCAGTCGTCCAGCCGCCGCCACTGCT
This sequence comes from Sphaerisporangium aureirubrum, assembly GCF_042658925.1. Classification (NCBI taxonomy): domain Bacteria; kingdom Bacillati; phylum Actinomycetota; class Actinomycetes; order Streptosporangiales; family Streptosporangiaceae; genus Sphaerisporangium; species Sphaerisporangium aureirubrum. Next base: position 12,805 of record NZ_JBHSRF010000012.1, on the reverse strand, counting down.
CGCGCGGCGCGATGAACAACATCGGCATCGGCGGCTCGCCCTCGGCGTACGGCACCAGCGTGTGCCCCATGAAGGCGGTGGCGAACGGCGCGCCGGAGCAGTACGCCCACGTGCCGCTGATCAGCCACCCGCCGTCGACGCGTTCGGCGGTGCCGGAGGGCATCACCGTGGCGGGACAGATGAAGTCACCGCCGGCGAAGATCTCGTCCTGGGCCCGCTCGCCGAACAGCGTCGCCGCCGCCAGCGCGTGCGCGGCGCCGAGCGTGAACATCCAGCCGGTGGACGGGCAGCCCCGGGTGAGGGTCATCGCCACGCGCATGAAGGTGTCGACCCCGAACTCGTAGCCGCCGTACCGCCGGGGCACCAGGATCCGGTAGAACCCGGCGTCGGCGAACAGCCGGTGGACGTCCTCGGAGTAGTGGGTGCGCGCCTCGGTGGCCGCCTGGTTCTCGACCAGGAGCGGCACCAGCGCCGCGGCCCGCGCCACGATCTCCTCGGGCGTCAGTCCCGGCTCGGGCGGCAGGACGACTTCCTGTTCGCGAACATTGGTGATAACAGCCATTGCCGCAGGTCCTTTGTCGTAGATGTCCGGCTCTCCGCCACGTCCGGCCATGGGGTCAGCGTCACACCCGTCACCGAGGGCACGCATCTCCCTGAGTGCGGTGTGACCGGGCATGCCCGGGTACGCGGGGGTACCCCGGCGACCTCCCGATACCGCAATCGCAAAGATGCGGCGCCCCGGTCCGGCGCGGAATCATTCGACGTGAACCGTGCCCCCGCCGTCCGGCCGACGACTTTCGCGAGCCCGCCGATCAGCCGCGCGCGCCCGCCGACCGCGGGACCGCCGCGACGCTCCCTAACGTGCGATCGAGACGCCATGCGCTGGCGAGCAGGAGGAGATCGAGTGAAGAGCAGAACCGTCATCGACGTCTGGGTGCCGGACCTCACCTTCCCCGGATGGATGGACCGGTGGTACCAGCAGGCCGCGGACTTCGAACAGCGGCACCCCGAGTACGAGGTCAGGGTGTCCGGCCAGGACTTCTGGACGTTCCCGCTGAAGGTCGCCGAGGCCTCCGCTGCCGGGCGCATGCCCGCGCTGGCCGAGTACTACTTCTACGCCGGCCAGGCGGCCCGCGACTCGCTGGCCCCCGACGGCAGCCCGATGTTCGCCTCCGTCGAGAAGGCGGTCGCCGGGCGCGCCGACGTGCTCGGCGAGCCGGTCGTGCTGGGCGACGTCATCAAGCCGCTGCGCGACTACTACACCTACGACGGCGACCTCGCCTGCATGCCGTCGGTCGGCACGACGAGCCTGCTGTACGCCAACAAGGACATCCTGCGCCGCGCCGGCATCAGCGAGCTGCCGCGCACCTGGCGCGAGGTCGAGGCGGTGTGCGACATCGTCGCCGGGATGAAGGACGGCCCCGCGTACCCCATCACGTGGTCCGACCACGGCACGTTCTTCCAGCAGGCACTGGCCATCCAGGGTGGCCTGCTGGTGAACAACCACAACGGCCGCACCGGGCCCGCCACGACCGTCGACCTCGCCACCAACGAGATGCTGACCTGGGCCGAGTGGTGGCGCGGGCTGCACGCCAAGGGCCACTACCTGTGGACCGGCGGCATCCCCGACTGGGCGGGCACGTTCAAGGCGTTCGCCGACCAGGACGTCGCGTTCCGTATCACCTCGTCCAACGACGTGAACTACATGGTGCAGGCCGCGAAGGCCAACGGCTTCGACATCGAGGTCGGCATCTTCCCCTACCCCGACGACATCCCCTACGTGGGCAACGCGGTCGCCGGCACCGCCATCTGGATGGCCAACCACCTGGACGAGGCCACCCAGGAGGGCGCGCTGGCGTTCCTGATGTGGCTGCACAGCCCGCGCGTCGCGGCCGACCGGCACAAGGCCAACAGCTTCATGCCGCTCACCCACTCCTCGTTCGCGCTGCTGGAGGAGGAGGGCTGGTTCGACAAGCACCCCTACCACCGGGTGGCCAGCGAGCACGTCAACGCCTACCCCGAGGGGGCGATCCGCTCGGTGCGCGCCACCGGGGACGTCCCGATCTCCGAGGGCGCGCTGATCGGCGACTTCGCCGGCAACCAGGACGTGATGACCCGCGCCATGGGCGACGTCCTGAACGGCGCGGACCCGGTGACCCGGTTCATCGAGGCCACCGCCGAGGCGCAGCGCCTGCTGGACGCCTACCACACCGACCGCCTGGCCGGCGGCCCGACCAGCCCCGCCAGCCTGCGGGTGGAGCACTTCGCCGCCGCGGCGGCCGGGCGCGACTACTCGGCGGCCGACCTGGAGAAGGTCGTGAAGCTGAACGGCTGACCACGACGAGAAGGCGGCCCCGGGGTTCTCCCCGGGGCCGCCTTCTCTGTTTCAAGGACACGATGCCCGGCCGGACGTGCCGCCCGTCCGTCCCGGCCGCGGGCGCGCGCGGCCGGGACGACGCGACGTGCGCGGTCAGGCCTTCTTACTGGCCACCGCGACGAGGTAGCCGAGCTCCTTGATGAGGCCCACCGGCGAGCGGAGGATCTCCAGCATCGGGATGACGTCGGTGCCGAAGCGGGCCACCAGGTCGTCCCACTTGGTGTTGACCGCCTCGATGGTGCGGGTGGACGACTTGTAGGTGTGCTCGCTGATGTCGAGCAGCTCCACCAGCTCCAGGCCCGACTCCGCCACCAGCGCGCGGTACTGCGTCTCGTCCAGGATGGGGCTGGCCTGAAGGTCCGACATGAACTCGCGGACGGCCCGGTCGTCCTCGGGGGTCATGGGGCCGATCTGCAGCTTGTCGGTGACGACCACCCGGCCGCCGGGGCGCAGCACCCGGCCGAGCTCGCGCAGCGTCTCCAGGCGGGGCATGTGCAGCAGCGCGTCGAACACCCACACCACGTCGAACGAGTTGTCCGGGTAGGCGAGGGCGAGGACGTCCTCGTTGTACTCGAAGGTCACCCGGCCCGCGAGGCCCGCGGCCGCGGCGCGGCGGTTGGCCTCGTCGATCTGCGCCTGGTTGTTGGAGATGCCGACGATCTCGGCGGGGGTGGCCTCGGCGACCTGGAAGGCGGACAGGCCGATGCCGCATCCGACGTCCAGCATGCGGCCGCCGTTCTCCAGGCCGGACTTGGAGATGAGCAGGTCGGTCATCCGCTCGGCGGCCACCCGGTTGGAGCTCTCGTCGGTCTCGTCGTGCCAGTAGCCCTGGTGGAAGTTCTCGTCCCACACCTCGATGAGCAGCAGGTTGAAGTCGTCGTAGAACGCGGCGGTCTCTTCGGAGGTGGGCGCGGCCTGGTCCGTGGTCATTTCTGCTCCTGTTTCAGTGCGGCTTCACAGCCGTGATGAAGATGAACGTGCCGGGGGTGGCCTCGTGGCGGACCGTCAGCCCGGCATCGGCCAGCCAGCGCTTGATGTCGTCCAGCTCGAACAGCCGCATGCCCTCCTGGTGGCCGGGGAAGTAGTGCGAGGCCTGGAAGTAGCGGGCGATCGGGTCGGTGGCCATGCTGAAGGTCATCAGCGTGAAGGTGCCGCCGGGCCGCAGGCAGCGGCCCACCTCGGCGATGGCCGCGGGGGTGTCGGCGGGGAACGCCTGCAGGGCGTTCCAGCACATCACCGCGCCGAGGGAGGCGTCGCCGAACGGCAGCACGGCGGCGCTCGCCATCACCGCGGGCAGCTGCGGCAGCCGGGTGCGCAGCGCGGTGAGCATGGGCGTGTAGGCGTCGTAGGCGATGACGCGGTCGGCGCCGACGGCCTCGACCAGCATCTCGGTCCACCGGCCGGCCCCGCAGGCGAGGTCGAGCACCGGGCCGTCCACCGGCCGCACGTGCTCGGCGATGTAGCGGCGCTCGTCCTCCGGGGTGACCTGGCCGCCCCAGTTGGTGCCCGCGATGCGCAGGAAGTTGGGCCGGGCGTACGCCTCGTAGAACAGGCCCATGCTCGGCAGCTCGGCCAGCTTGTACAGGAAGTCGCCGGGGTTGTTCTGCGCGCCCTCGGACAGGTTGAGGATGCCCTTGCCCGCGGGGAACTCGGCCGAGCAGCCGGTGCAGCGCACCGCGCCATCGGCGACCTCCAGCCCGCCCTGGCAGCTCGGGCAGGAGAACGCGGCGACGTGCGGGGCGAAGATCTCGTTGGGTGCCTCGGGCGGCGTGGGCACCTGGTCGCGGGGCGGCACCGAGCCGGTGACGACCGGCGCGGGGGCGCCGTTGCCGGCCGCCCAGTACGCCTTCGCGCCGGCGTGGCCCCACACCGTACGGGTGTCCTTCTGCCAGTTGGCGGCGATCTGCTCGGCGCTGAGCGCCTTGATCCAGCTCTGGTCGAAGGCCTGCTCGTCGTTGTCCATCAGGGCCCAGACCGCCGGGGAGGGGAACACCCGGCCGATGACGGGATTCTCCAGGTCCAGGTCCAGCAGGCCGCGCTCCAGGCGGGTCCAGTCGTCGGCGGTCAGGCCGCGGTCGGCGGCCACGGCGAGGACGCGCTCGCGGTCGGCGGGGAAGTGCGCGACCAGGTACGCGAGGGTCACCGACAGCGCCCCGTTGTTGGCGGCCCGCCGCCACAGGTCCAGGTACAGGTCCAGCCCGGCGCGGGCGCCGGTGGTGACGGGGCCGGGCTCGGGGTACTCGGCCTCGGTGAGCATGCCGAGCAGCACGGCCAGGTAGCCCTTGCGCTCGTCGTCCACCTGGGCGAGCCGCTCCACGATCAGGGGGACCGCGGGCACGGCGAGCGCGGTGAGCTCGCCGTCGTCCCACAGCGCGTCCACCAGGCGGTGGAACTCCTCGCCGAGCTCGCCGGCGCTCGCGCCGGTGAACGAGTCGACGACGCCGGCGACCGTCGAGTCAACCGTGGAAACACTCATGTGCGCGTCCTTTCGAGATGAGATGGCCGTGATCGACGGGCGTGCCGCCCGGTTCCGCGGCTCGGTGGGGGCGAGGGAGCCGGTCCGGCCTCCCTCATCGGTGAGGTTTCCTCGCGGAAACGATCACGTAGCCGATCTGGTCCTTCCTCGGGGCGAAGAACCCCGAGTGCCGCTGGGAGAACCGCGTGACGGCCTCGTCGCCGAACTTGGCGGCGACCTCGTCCCGGCCGGCCATCGCGACCCGCAGGTACTTGGCCTTCTTGCCGAACACCCGGGGGCCGCACTGGGTGTACTCCTCGATCTCGAACCCCGCGTCGCGCAGGTGGCCGAGCCACTCGGGCAGCGTCGGCAGGGCGGGCAGCTTGAGGGTCTCCATGAACTTCTCGATGCGGCGCGGCTCGGCGGCCGACTCCAGGCTGAAGTCGGAGAAGGTGAGCCGCCCGCCGGGGCGCAGCACCCGGAACAGCTCGCCGAGCACCTGGCCGAGGTCGGGGGCGTTCTGCAGCGACTCCAGGGCCAGCACGGCGTCGAAGTGGCCGTCGGGGTAGCTCAGCGCGGTGTAGTCGCCGTACTCGAAGCGCACCAGGTCGGCGACGCCCGCGGCCTCGGCCCGCTCCCTGGCCTTGTCGATCTCGAAGCCGCTCACCGTGACGCCGGTGACCTGGACGCCGAACGTGGTGGCCAGGAAGACGGCCGTGGCCCCGGGGCCGCATCCGGCGTCCAGGACGTGCTCTCCCCGGCGCGGCCCGAGCGCGTCGGCGACCTTGCGGCTGACGCGGTGGACGGCCTCGGTGAGCGGGGCGTCGTCCTCGTCGTCGTACCAGTACCACATGTGGATCTGGCCGTCGCGCAGCTCGTCCCCGATGGGCGAGCGCTCGTCGTAGTGCTCGCCGATGAGGGCGGTGCCGGTGGCTGCGGTGACTTCTTTCCCCATGAATACGTCGCTCCCGTCGAGCGGCCTCATGACCTCCGGGCGGGCGGCCGGCCACGGAGCCCGGGAGACACGGAATGACAGAATGATCTGCAATTAATGGTGGTCGCCACGCCGCTCCGCCACATCTCCGAGAGTGCCGAGTGCGCCTTTCCGGATATCCCGCGATCCATTTCCTCAAGGCCCGCCGTGAATCGCATCTGCGCACACCCGGAGATGCGCGGAAACACAGGCGGGAGAGACGCTCTGCTGAACCATGTCCGCATTCCTGATCCGGAAGGCACGTCGCTCATGACCACGATCAGCGAGCGGGACGCGAGCATCGCTCTCCCGGGCGAACCGGCCTTCGAGGCCGCGACGCAGGTCTTCAACCTCATCGCCCCGGCCACCCCGGCCGCGGCGGTCACCGTGCGCACCGTGGAGCAGATCCGGGACGCGCTCGGCCACGCCCGCTCCGAGGGCCTCGGGGTGCGGATGCACACCACCGGGCACGCCTCGGCCACGACCCGCCCCATGCACGACGCCCTGCTGATCCGCACCCTGATGGACGGCGGCGTGGAGATCGACGCCGAGCGCCGGGTGGCCCGGGTGCCCGCCGGGACCCGCTGGGGCGCCGTGGTGGAGGCGGCGGCGCCGTACGGGCTGACCGGGCCGCACGGCTCGTCGCCGACCGTCGGCGTCGTCGGGTATCTGCTGCGCGGCGGCCTGAGCTTCTACGGCCGGGCCACCGGGCTCGCCGTCAACAGCGTGCGGGCCGTCGAGCTGGTCACCGCGGACGGCGAGCACCGCCGCGTGGACGCCGCCTCCGATCCCGCGCTGTTCTGGGCGCTGCGCGGCGGGGGCGGCGGCTTCGGCGTCGTCACCGCCGTCGAGATCGACCTGTTCCCGGTCGCCAAGGTCGTCACCGGGGCGGCGTACTGGCCGGCCGAGCACGCCGGGCGGCTGCTGGCGGCCTGGCTGGCGTGGGCGCCGGACGCGCCGCGGGAGGCGTCCACGTCGCTGCGGGTGTTCAACCTGCCCCCGGTGCCCGAGGTGCCGCCGGTGCTGGCCGGGCGGCCCATGGTGTGCGTGGACGGCGCCGTGCTCAGCGTCGGCGAGGACGCGACCGCCGCCGAGCAGGCCGCCGCCGAGTTGCTCGGCCCGCTGCGGTCCGTCGCCGAGCCGGTGATGGACTCCTGGGCGACCACCACCCTCGCCGGGGTGCTGGAGGCGCACATGGAGCCGGGCGACCCGCTGCCCATCGTCGGCGACCACATGCTGCTCGGCGAGCTCGGCGCCGACGGCGCCGCGGCGTTCCTGCGGCTGCTCGGCGAGGGCTCGGGGTCGCCGCTGCTGGTCGCCGGTCTCCGTCAGCTCGGCGGCGCCCTGGCCGATTCGCACCCCTCAGGCGGCGCGCTGGACCACCTGGACGCGCGGTACGCCTACTCGGGGGCGGGCATGCCGATGCCGCCGACGACCGTCGAGGAGATCAGGGAGCACTGCGCGAAGGTGCGCGCCGGCCTCGCGCCGTGGGACACCGGCCGCACCGTCCCGTCCTTCGTGGAGGAGATCGGCCAGCCGCAGCGCCACCTGGACGACGACCAGATCGCCGCCGCCGACCGCGTGCGCGCCCGCGTCGACCCGGACGGCCTGTTCCGCGGCGACATCACCCCGAACGCCACCGCGCTGCTCTAGCGACAGGGGAAAGCCCCGGCCGGACAGCCCGGCCGGGGCTTTCTTCATGTGGTCAGGTGCCCGCGGGGACCTGCTGCTGGGGCTCGGCCGGCACGGTCGCGGCGGCCTCGCGGCGCCGCTTGGCCCGCCTGCCGTACGCCCGGACCAGGGGCTGCTCCAGCAGGTAGTAGCTCAGCGTCGCGGCCACGACGCTGCCGATCAGCGTGAACGTCACCAGTTCCCAGAACCCGGCACTGCCGCGCAGCATGGCGTCCGGGACGGCCGTCTTGCCGAACATGTTGCCGTTCTGCACGAAGTAGTTCTGGAACGGGATGTGCCACAGGTAGATGCCGTAGGAGATGCGGCCGAGGAAGCGCAGCGGGGCGTTGCCCAGCGTCACGTCCATCAGCCGGGAACGCGCCTCCGGCACGGTCAGCGGCAGGATGAACAGCACCGAGAACACCAGGATCAGGCAGTGCCCGATGAGCTCCTGCGTCATGCCGCCCACCGTGCCCGAGCCCGGGACGCCGAACGGCTTGGGGATGTTCACCAGGTAGACGGCCAGCGCCCCGAGCCAGAACAGGTTGGGGTGCCTCCCGGCCGCCCGGAAGATCCCGGGGACGATCCCGGTGACCTCGGCCTTGGCCGACAGCGCCGCGATGCCCATGCCGCAGGCGAACGCGCTGACGTAGTAGAACGGCCAGAACCACAGCTCGTACGGCCCGGTGAAGGTCGGCAGGTTGGTGTAGGTGACCCACGCCAGCCCGATGACCAGCAGGATCGCGGCCGGGATCATCGTGCGGCCCGCCCGCCGCGCCGCGTCCACCGCCGTGCCGGCGAACTTGGCGGCGAGCCAGGCGAGCAGCGGCAGGGCCAGGTAGAACGTGAGCTCGGTCGGGACGGTCCAGGTGTGCGCGAGGGCGATCACCGGCTGGTCCGCCGGGATGAAGAAGTGCAGCGCGAGCACCGGGCGGATCACGTCCCAGGCGCTGTTGATGCCGTCCAGGTTGATGCCCAGCAGCACGACCCCGACCACCAGCCAGTACGCCGGCAGGATGCGCAGGCCGCGCCGGAAGAGGAACTCGCCCACGGCGGGGCCGCGTTTCCCTTCGATGACCGCACGGGCGAACGGGCGATACAGGAACAACCCGGACAGCACGAAGAACGGCGGCAACATCACCGTCAGGCCGTCGGCCAGGTATCCCCAGATCCCGTTGCCGGGCTGGTCCATGAAATTCGTGACACCGGACTGCCACGCGACGTGGAAGACCAGCACTCCCACCGCGAGGACGCCGCGAACTCCTTCGAGTTTGGGAATGCGTTTATTACTGCCGATCTCCGCATCGCTCAAGCGAGTCGTCGCCACCATAGCGTTCCTCCCCTCAGGGGCCGGTTCCCCTGCTCGGCTTCATTTCGCATGCCGCTTATCCGGCTCGCGACGACATCGTCGCGCTCCGTCGCACACCGGAGCATCTTTAGAAATGCGGACTTTCTCTCGTCCGGGGAGGAATGACGGGGGCGCCGGCCTCACCCCGCGTCGCGCAGGGCCCGTCGATCAAGCTTCCCGTTGGCCGTCTCGGGAAGGTCGTCCACGAACCGCACGTCACGCGGGTACTTGTGCGGCGCCAGCGTGGACCGCACGTGGTCCTTCAGCTCGGCCGCGGACACCGGGTACCGGGTCACCACGAACGCCCGGGGCAGGGTGAGGCCGTCGACCTGGTAGCCCACCACGGCGCACTCGGTCACCGCCGGGTGGGCGCGCAGGCAGTTCTCGATCTCCGAGGGCGCCACCCACACGCCGCTGACCTTCAGCAGGTCGTCGGCGCGGCCCTTGTAGTAGAAGAACCCGTCGGTGTCCCTGCTGAACAGGTCGCCCGAGCGCACGGTGTGCGGCGCGGGGAACGTCTCGGCCGACTTCTCCGGGGAACGCCAGTACTCCAGCGCGCAGGTCTCGCCGACGATCTCCAGGACGCCGACCTCGCCGTCCGGCACGGTGACGCCGTCCCGGTCGATCACCCGGGCGCGGTAGCCCGGCACGGCGTGGCCGAGGCTGCCCTGCCGGGCGTGCCCGGGGCGGTTGGACAGGTAGCCGTGGTACACCTCGGAGGACCCGATGCAGTCGATGACCTCGACGCCGAAGGTGTCGATCCACGCGCGGTGCAGCTCGGGCGGCAGGGCCTCCCCCGCCGACAGGCACACCCGCAGGCAGCTGAGGTCCTGGGCCGCCGCCTCGGGGTGGGACACCATGGCGCTCATCATGGTCGGCACGTTGACGAGCACGGTCGGGCGGTGCTCGGCGATCAGCTCGAAGATCTTGTCGGCGGTGCTGCGCTCGGGGAAGGCGATCCCGGCGGCGCCGACGCCGAACGGGAACAGCGCGGTCAGGTCGCGGGCGTACCCGAAGAACAGCTTGGGCACCGGCAGCACGATGTCGTCCGGGCGCATGTCGAGCACTCCCCGGGCGAACCACTCGAAGCTGAGGCGCGGGGCCCGCGCGGCCAGCACGCACGCCTTGGGCGCGCCGGTGCTCCCGGTGGTGAACTTGAAGATCGCGACATCGTCCCTGGTGGTCGGCGCGGCCTCCAGCTCGTCCGGCTGCGCGGCGACCAGCGTCTCGAAGTGCAGCTCGCCCTCGTGCAGCTCCTCCGGCGCGACCCCCGTCACCAGCAGGCCGCGCACGCCGGCCGCGCGCAGCCGGTCCAGGGTGGCCCCGTCGGCGACCACCACCGCGGGCTCGACGTAGTCGGCGTAGTACCGGTAGTCCTTCGGCTGGAGGAACGTGTAGACCTCCGCGGTGACCGCCCCGATCTTCTGCGCGCCGTACCACGTGGCGACGAAGTCCACGCCGTCGGCGAGCGCGATCAGCACCCGGTCCCCGCGCCGCACGCCGATCTCCCGCAGGGCATTGCCCACCCGGTTGGACCGGGCCGCGAGCTCGCCGTACGTGGTCCGCCCCGCCGCGGTGATCAGCGCGGTGCGGCCGGGATCGTTGCGGTCCACGAAGTACGAGGTGATGTTGAACTCGCGTGGCACGTCCTCGTAGCGCATCGGCCCTCCTGGTGAGCGGTTGCGTGACCCGCGGCGGTCCGGCCCGCCATGGGCTGACCTTGCTCTGGTACGGGTGGCGCGTCCCGCGGCGGCATGCGACTCACGCGTGCGCCCGCGCGGGGCCACCACGTCGACATCGTCGGCGGGGAGGGCGCAAGCGCGCATCTCGGAGAATGCGGTGTTCAACGCTGGCAGGAAGTTGCTCCCCGGGGGCAACTAGCTGCCGCGCGATCATATGGCCCGGCCGCCGGGCGGATTCCAGCATTGATCTCACCTGAGAAATCAATTCACCGCCCAGAAAAGGGATTCGAAATGCAGAAGCTCAATGATCCGCGCCTGGTTCCCTCCCGGAGGCCCGCCCCGCCGGCCACCGCGCAGGCCGAGGCGGTGCGGCCGTGATCCTCGAGCGCTCCCCTCTGCTGTCGTATTCGTCGTACCTGGCGCTGGACGAGGTGCTCGTCGCGCAGCGGCCCCGCTCGGGCAAGCACGACGAGATGTTGTTCATCGTGGTGCACCAGGTCTACGAGCTGTGGTTCAAGCAGCTGCTGCACGAGTTCGGCAAGCTCCAGCAGGACCTGACCGAGGGCAGCACCGCGCACGCGCTGGCCACCCTCCAGCGGTCCCTGAAGATCTTCAAGATGGCCGTGGCGCAGATGGACGTGATGGAGACGCTGACCCCGCGCCAGTTCATCGGGTTCCGCGAGAGCCTCGGCACGGGCAGCGGGTTCCAGTCCGCGCAGTTCCGTGAGATCGAGGCGGTGCTGGGACGCCGGGAGCCGCGCGTCGTCAACCACTACCCCAAGGGCAGCCCCGAGCGTGCCCGCCTGGAGGCCGCGACGACACGTCCCTCGCTGTTCGACTCGCTGCTCACCTACCTGTTCATCCGCGGCTACCCCGTCCCGCACGAGGTGCTCAAGCGGGACGTCACGCTGCCGCCCGAGCCGTCGCCGGAGGTGCAGGAGGTGCTGGCGCGGGTGTACCGGGACGACAGCGGCGCCGCGCACATCTGCGAGCGGCTCATCGACCTGGACGAGGGCATGCAGGAGTGGCGGTACCGGCACGTCAAGATGGTGGAGCGCATCATCGGCGAGAGGTCCGGCACCGGCGGCTCCACCGGCGCCTCCTACCTGCGCAACACCCTGTTCAGCCCCATGTTCCCCGACCTGTGGGCCGTGCGGGGGCGGCTGTGAGCGGCCTCGCGGCCACGCTGGCGCCGCACTACTCGATGTTCCAGGTGACCGAACGACTGATGCTGACCGGGCACTCCCACCAGGCGTGGCCGGACGTCGCGCTTGCCGGTCAGGTCGACGCGCTGAAGGACGCCGCGCGGGAACTGGACGACAAGTGGGAGCTCGCGTTCAAGAAGGCGGACCGGGTGCGCGAGGGCCTGCGCCGCTTCCTCGGCGACCCCTACGGCGAGATCGCCCTCGGCGCCAGCACCCACGACCTGGTGCTGCGTTTCCTGTCCGCCCTGGACCTGCGCTCGCGTCCCCGCCTGGTCACCTCCGACGGCGAGTTCCACACCCTGCGGCGGCAGCTGGCCCGCCTGTCCGAGGAGGGCGTGGAGATCGTCCGCGTCCCCGCCGAGCCCGCCGCCACCCTCGCCGAACGCATGGCCGCCGCCGTGGACGACCGCACCGCCGCCGTCCTGGTGTCGGCGGTCCTGTACGAGACCGCCCGCATCGTCCCCGATCTCCCCTCCCTGGCGGAGGTCTGCTGGCGCCGCGGCGCCGAGCTGCTCGTCGACGCCTACCACGCCGTCGGCGTCGTCCCGTTCACCACCGAGGGCATCGAGTCCGCGTGGATCGTCGGCGGCGGCTACAAGTACCTCCAGCTCGGCGAGGGCAACTGCTACCTGCGCCTCCCCGAGCACGCCGACGCCTTCCGCCCCCTCATCACCGGCTGGTTCGCCGAGTTCGGCCTGCTGTCCACCGACCACGACCCCGCCCTCGTCGGCTACCCCGCGGGCGCCGCCCGCTACGCCGGCGCCACCTACGACCCGACCAGCCACTACCGCGCCGCCCGCGTCCTCGACTTCTTCGACGAACAAGGCCTGACCCCCGAACGCCTCCGCCAGGTGTCCCTGCACCAGATATCCCTCCTGGCCGCCCGCTTCGACGCCATAGGCGCCCCCCCAGAGGTGATCGACCGCGACCGCACCGCCTCCCCCGAAGCCTTCGGCGGCTTTCTGGCCCTCCGCACCCCCCACGCCGCCCACCTGAAGTCATCCCTGACCGCCTGGGGCATCCGCACCGACCACCGAGGCCCCTACCTCCGCCTAGGCCCCGCCCCCTACCTCTCCGACGCCCAACTGGAAACC